>JAQBVH010000095.1 GCA_027623615.1 Planctomycetota bacterium
ACCACCGCTTCCTCGAGCTCGGTCCCGGCAAGACGCGCTGAATGAGCAGCTGCAGCTACAAGCTCTCCAGCCCCCTGCTCGAGGTGATCGGGTTCCTGATGCCCGGCATGTTCAAGCAGCAGAACCAGAAGTTCCTCGACAACTTCAAGGCGTTCTGTGAAGAGGGCAAGGACTGTCGTGGCGTCTGACCGAGGGCTCGGGATGTGAGAGGTGCGGGCCAGCTCGCGTCGAGCGCTCCAGGCTCAGCGCGCCAGCGCTTCCACGATCCCCGCGGCGAGAAGCTCGGCGACGAGGTCGTTGCCGACCGCGGACAGGTGGATGCGGTCGTAGGTCAACAGACCCTGGGTGCGATGCTCGAGGGTTCCATCCAGGCGCAGCTTGCGGTTGTGGTTGCGCAGCCACGCCAGGGCCGCGGCGCGCAGGTCGACCAGGACGGCGTCCTCTGCCTGGGCTACCTGACGCGTGAGCTGCGCGAAGCGTTCGATCCTCGCGTCGCCGGGGTTGGTGCCGTCGGGTAGCTCCCCGTCGAGCAGCAGGGTGGCGAGGACCACGCGCGCGCCGGCGGTCCTCGCGGTTGCGCAGAGCTCGCGCAGCGCGCCCTCGAACTGCTCGGCGGTGGTCCCTCGCCAGTTGACGTCGTTGATGCCGATCAGCACCACGGCGACGGAGGTGTGATCCTCGGCCAGGATCTCGGCGAAGGGGGCCTGGGGCGCGTTCCCATCCCCGGAGGTGCGACCGCCGGCGCGGGCGGACCCGCGCGAACCATCGCGCAGGTCGCGCACGCCGCCGCCGTTGATCCCGCGGTTGCGGACCTGGACGCCCGCTCCGGCGACCGCCCTCTCGACATGCCCGACGTAACCCCCCAACCAGGTGATCGAGTCGCCGAAGAAGCTGATCGTGACGTCCTCGCCGGGGCGGGAGGCGGTCAGCGCCTCGAGCCCGCGGACCTCGTAGACGACGGCGCGCGCGGCATCGGCGGCGGGGTCGATCGGGAAGGGCAGGGAATCGGGGAGCGTGAGCGGCGCACCCGGGACGAGGTGCCCCCGTTCGTCCAGGGCGGCATGGCGCAGGGGCGGGAACTCGTTCAGATCGGCGCGGAAGCCGACCCGCGCGAGCTCGGCGCCGGCCCACAGGATTCGGTCCTGGGGCGTCCATGCCTCGATGATCAGCGTGCCGCTCCAGGGGGCGTTGGAAGGCTCGCGGACCTGCAAGTGGTCGCTGCCCTCACCGAGGGCAAGGAGGGTCTCGCCCTGGAGCTCGATCCTGGCCAGCGCCTCCGTGTTGCCGCGCAGCTCCAAGGTGGTGGTCCCCGGGCCGGCGACCGAGAGGACGACCTCGTCCGCCAGTTGATCGGAGGAGGACCAGCGCAGGCCCGTCGAGGCAGCAGACCCACCCAACCGCACGTCGCCCAGCAAGGATCCACCCTCGCTCGCAAGCTCGAGTGTCCCCTGCTCGACGGACACGGCGCCGGCGAAGGGTGCGCCTAGCGCCAACGTGACAGGAGCCGCACGGTGGCTCGTTCCTGCCAACACGCGCAGCGTCCCGCTACCGCCCAGGCCGCCGGACAGGGTCGTCGGGTTGCCGCCACCTGTGTTCACCGTCCACGTCGCACCCTCGCTGACGTTCACGGCGCCGGTGAGCCGCGTGGGGCCGCCGACCCACAGAACGGCGTCGCCGACCACGTCCAGGTCGTGGGGGAAGACGACGCCGGGGAGGAACAGCTTGCCGCCGGAGTGGGTCACGCGCGTCGAGGCCGGGCCGATGGCGCCCGGTGCCCGAGGGATCAACATTCCGGATTCGATGCGCACGTCGCCCTCGAAGGTGGCCGAGCTGTCGCGGAGGAGCTGCACGCCCCCGTCGGCGTCACCCCGAATGACGAGCGGACCTGCGCCGTGCAATGCGCCGTCGATGCGCAGCATGTGCGCCTCGTGAGTCCAGGGGTTGTCGTTGCGCAGCACCAGCTCACCGGCCAGGTGCAGGTCGGCGGACACGGTGTGGTTCGCGACCTTGCGACCGGCCGGGTAGGTGATCTGCGCGCCGGGCTCCATGCGCAGGCGGTCTGCACGTACCTGGCTCGCGGACTCGAGCCCGGGGTCGAAGGTCAGGCTCGAGAGCGTGGGGTCCTCGAGCGTCAGCTGCGCTCGCTTGACGACGATGTCCTGCGCGGTCGCGAGGAGCAAGAGGAGGGCGGACAGCATCGGCCCATCCTAGGAGCCCGCAGCCCGCTCTCTCGGCTCAGCCCTGGAACTCGGTGGCGCCCCGGTCGACCGCCCCTCAGGGAGCGGACGGGCCCCTTGGAGCTCCTTCGGAGCAGGATCGCGACCGCAGCCCCGCTCGATTTCGCCGCTCCGCAACTACTGCTGCCGCTCCATGGCTCCCATGTCGATGATCGGCCCCGAGCCCACGCCCGTGTCCGGCACCGCGGGGATGTCGACCAGGCGCATCTGGCCCACCGCGTCGTAGGGCACGCTCTCGCCGACGATCCGGTCCCCGTCGATGTCCGCGCGGTCCTCGGGAACGTAGAAGCTGTTGCCCGCATCGATGCAAGGCGAGGACAGCCCCAGGGTCATGTGAGCGTTCTCGAATCGAGGGTCGAGGTCGAGGTTGCCCTGCAGCCAGGCGAGCTGGCTGTTCGGGTCGACCCTTGCCCCGCTGGCTCCGCCCTGCACGTCGCTGTACTCGACGGTCAGGTCGAAGGTCACGAGGAGCGCGATCTCGGGGCCGCTGGGCGCCGTGTTGCCCCACAGGATCGAGTTGCGGAGCTGCACGAGGCCGGAGAACGGGTTGAAGTTGCCGTGGCAGGCCAAGGCCCCGCCCGCCGTGCTGGCCGAGTTCCCGTTGAAGGTCAGGCCGTGCAGCAGCGCCTCGGTCTTGCCGTGGCTGAGGTGGAGACCGCCGCCGACGTCCGCCTGGTTCCCGATGAACCGCGTCTCGTGCAGGCAGAGGCCCTCATCGAGGGCGTGGGTCACGGCCGAGTAGGCCTTGAGGCCGCCGCCCTTCCCCGTCGCCACACACCCGGTGAAGGTGCAGTGGCTGACGACCGCGCCGCGTGACCCCTCGATGCGCATGCCGCCGCCGTCGACGGCGGTGCAACCCACGAAGATGGAGTCGGTGACCACCGCGAAGACACCATGTGGGAGGCCGACCGACATCGCGATCGACATTCCGGGGCAGGATTCGCGGGAAACCAGGTCGCTCCCTCCCCCGGTCCAGGGTGGCAGGCTCGCGCTCAATCGAAGGTGATCCCGATCCCGTCCGTGAAGTTCGAGGTGCCGCCATCCCGGAACCAGGCCTGGAAGGGTCAGGTCTCACCGGGGTCGCCCGCATCCGAAAACGGGACGATTCCGGTCCCGCGCCGCGGAGGGCTCGCCGATCGTGGAGGGACCCAAAAAGGCCTCACGATCGGCCCTCTTCCGGCCGACGTCTCCGGATGCGACTCCGCGCTGCCCCGGCCCTGCTAGGTTAGGAAGACTCAATCGGCGCTCCCCCTCCGAGACCCCACGACCAAGGCACCTCGCACAAGCTGGAAGGGCTACCTCAAGCTCAGCCTAATCTCGATCCCCGTGAAGGCCTTCACGGCCCACGAAACCGACTCCGATGTGCGCCTCAACCAGCTGCACAAGGACTGCCACCAGCGGGTCAAGTACAAGAAGGTCTGCCCCGAGCACGGCGAGCTGGCGCAGAAGGACATCGTCAGCGGGTACGAGTTCTCGAAGGACCAGTACGTCGTGATCGACACCGGCGAGATCGCGAAGCTGCGGCCGGAATCGGACAAGGCGGTCAAGATCCACGGGTTCATCGCGGAGGACTCCCTCGATCCGATGTTCCACGCGGGCAAGACCTATTACCTGCTGCCGGACGGGGTCGCGGGGGACAAGCCCTACGGCCTGCTGCACAAGGGTCTCGAGGAGCGCAGCGTGGTCGGCCTGGCCCAGATCGTGATCGCAGGTCGTGAGCAAATCGTGCTCCTGCGCCCGCTCGAAGACCTGCTCGCGATCACTGTGCTGCACGTGGCGGACAAGGTGAAGGGCACCGAGGCCTTCTCGAAGGAGCTCCAGGACATGGAGGTCAGCGCCGAGGAGATGTCGCTCACCAACACCCTCATCGAGCACTCGTTGATCGACGAGTTTGACTACGGGAGCTACAAGGACGACTACGTCATGCGCCTGCGTGAGCTCATCCAGCTCAAGGTCGACGGCAAGGAGATCGTCGCGGCACCGGACGTCGAGGAGCCCAAGATCCTCAACCTGATGGACGCCTTGAAGCGCTCCGTGGCCGAGGCCCAGGCGGCCGCTGCCGCCTCCGGCAAGAAGGTCATGGGTACCCGCAAGAAGGCCGCCAAGAAGGCCAAGAAGGCCACCGCCAAGAGGAAGATGGCGCCCAGCGCGGGCAATAAGAAGTCGGCCGCGAAAAAGAAGAGCGGCTGAGCGCGCCCGTTGCGCCAGTCCTCGGGGAGGATGTGGGCCATGCGAACGTTGCTCCTGGCCGTACGCGCGGCCCTGACCGCGGCCTGTTCGACGACCCCGGACGAGCCGCCGCCCGCGCGCTCCGTTCTAGGCGTCTGGCACATGGAGTCGGACCTCCAGGGTCGGACGATCCCGGCCAACCTGATCCTCGAGAAGGACGAGCTCGGTACCTTCTCCGGTGTTTGGGAGAGCATGGGCCAGGAGATGGACCTCGGCGCGATCTCCTACACCGACGGCGTCTTGCGCTTCGAGCGCGCGATGGGACGCGGCGGCGCGACCCTCGCCTTCGAGGGACAGGTGGTCGACGGCGCGCTCCAGGGCGTGCAACGCGGCGAGCAGATGGAGATTCCCTGCGTGGGTAGCCGCTTCCGGCTGGACCGGGACGGACCCGCCGAGGCCGCACCCAGCCGCGGGGACGCCGACTCACCTGAGGCCTACCTCGCCGAGCTCGAGGCCGACTACGAGCGCCACGCGGCCCGCGCGGTGCCGCGTGACTCCTTCGAGGTGTTGGACAACCCCTCCCTCGTCCGCGGCGTGGATGCCGCGACGCTGACGGAGGACGAGTTCGTCTTGGGCGTCTTCCTCGACGGCGAGGCGCGCGCTTATCCGATCGGCGCGCTCGGCAGCTCGGAGCTGCTCAACGACGTTTGCGGCGAGACCCCGATCGCTGCTTCCTGGTGACCTCTCTGCCAGACGGCCATCGTGTATGGCCGATTGCTGGACGGTGAGCTCTACACCTTCGGTCACGAGGGCGTGCTCTACCGCAACTCCTTCGTGATGTATGACCACCAGACCAGCTCGCTCTGGGTGCACACCACCGGGCAAGCGGTCAAGGGCGAGCTGCGCGGCAATCAGCTCGAGTTCCTGCCGAGCGAGGTCGTGCTCTGGCGCGTCTGGCTCGACCGGCACCCGGAGACGTTGGTCCTCGACCGCGGCGGTGAGGACGAAGGCTTCATGGGGACCTTCACGCTCCCCGAGGACACCGGCGACTTCGGGATCTCGGTCGGCCGCGGAACCACTGCGACGCTCTTCTCCTTCCCGCGCTTGCAGGAGGACCTCCTGATGGAGGGCGAGGGGTTCACCTTGATCTACATCGAGGAGGGCGCCAGCGTGCGCGCCTACGCGACCGGCAGCCTCGAGCTGACGTGGACCGACGAGGGGCTCGCCTCAGGTGAGCAGCGTTGGGATCCCTTGACCGGCGCGGCGATCGCCGGCGACGCAGAGGACCTGACCCGCGTGCCCGCCACGGTCTGGCTGATCGACCGCTGGGCGAGCTTCTATCGCGACGGGAAGATCTTCGAGTAGCGACCCCGGCCATTGAGTGCTTCCCTGACCAGCCGCCTGGCCATCATCCAGTCCGCCCCCGTCCTCTTCGACGCCGAGGCGAGCCACGCTCGGCTCGTCGAGCGGCTGCGCGCGGCCGCCGACGGAGGCGCCGACCTGGTCGTCTTTCCAGAGGCCTACGTGGGCGGCTACCCCAAGGGCGTGAACTTCGGCGCGCCGGTCGGGCTGCGCACGGACGAGGGGCGTGACCTCTACGCGCGCTACGCAGCGGGCGCGATCGAGGTGCCCGGGCCCGGCACGCAGCTCCTCTCCAAGGCCATCGCCGAGGCCGGCGTGAACGCGGTCGTCGGCGTGATCGAGCAGGGCGGCGCCACGCTGTACTGCACGGTCCTGTACTTCGACCGCGCGGGGACCCTGCTCGGCAAGCACCGCAAGCTGATGCCGACCGCGGCCGAGCGCTTGATCTGGGGCTTCGGAGACGGCTCGACGTTGGCGCCGGTCGACCTCGACGTGGGCCGGGTTGGTGCCGTGATCTGCTGGGAGAACTACATGCCTCTGCTGCGCACGCACATGTACCGGCAGGGCGTGCAGATCTACTGTGCGCCGACGGTCGACGACCGTGAGGTCTGGGCCAGCACGCTGCGCCACATCGCGGTGGAGGGGCGCTGCTTCGTGGTGGGCGCGTGCCAGTACGCGCGCCGCGCCGACTACCCCGACGATTGGGACACCAGCTTCGGCGACGACCCGAACACCGCGCTGATTCGCGGGGGCAGCTGCGTGGTCGATCCCTTCGGGGAGTTCGTCGTCGCGCCGGCGTACGCAGAGGACACGGTGCTGTTCGCCGACGTGGACCTGAGCCAGATTCGTCGCGGCAAGTACGACCTCGACGTCACCGGGCACTACCTGCGGCCGGAGGTCTTTCGGCTCGAGGTCGACGAGACCGAGCGCCTGTAGGACCTCGCAACGAAGGACCCCGCCCGGCCGAAGCCAAGCGGGGTCGGAGAGAGCACTGGCGGCGGCCTAGGTGAACCACCGCCGGTCCGGTTACCGGTCGTGCAGCTTCTCGGTCAGGTGCTCGAGGTGCTTTTGCAGCTCGGCCATCTGTTCGTGCAGGTGCGCCATCCGGTGATGCAGTTCCTCGATATGACGGGCCATCGCATCTTGATGTTCCCTCTCAGCGTGCTCCTGCCGGGCAGCGTGCTCCGCCTCCTCGGGCTCCACCAGGCGCAGGCGGTCGATGCGCATGCCTTGCTCGCGCTCAGCGTCTGACTGCTCCGCTGCCTGCTCGGCCTCGGCGAACTGACCCGCGTAGCGCTGGGCCAGGGCCTCGCACAGGTGCGCGCGCTCCGGGTGGCCCCACTTTGCGTAAAGCTCGGAGGCGCCGAGTAGTTCGTGGATCGCGGCCTCCATGCTGAGGCCTTGCGCCGCCTCGGCCAGCTGCTCAGGGTTCGCGCCCTCCTCTTGCAGGTGACCGAAGTGGAGGAAGCGCCGCAGGTAGCGCGCGGACTGCTCATGGCCAGCCTCGGCGTGGGCGTGCATCGCGACCTCCAGGATCTCGAGGCGCACCGGGCGCTGCTCGAGGTCGAGTTCGCGGGCATCCCACTCGACCGGCTCCTCTTCCTCCTCGACCTCCTCGCCGAAGTCGCGCCGCACGTACCACTCCGAGAGGAGCGCGCAGGCGTGGGCCGCCTCGTGCTTGCCCTTGTGTTCGAGGTGCTCGGCGGCGTCGCGCAGCTGGTGGATGGCGGCTTCCATGTTCAGACCCACGGAGGCTTCGGCGATCCGCTCGTCGCTGACCTCCTGGACTTGCAGGTGGCCGAGGTGTGCGAAGCGCTGCATGTGGTCTGCAGCTTCCTCATCACCGGCTTCGGCCAGGGCCTTGGCGGAGAGGGCGAGGATCTCGACGCGCGCGCCGCGCTTCTCGAGCCACTCCGGGAACCCGTGCTCGCCGTCATCGTCGTGCTCATGAACCTCGTGCTCGTGGTCATGATCCTCGTCGTCGCCCTCGCCGCGGTTCGCGTAGTACTCGGCCAGGTGCGCGCAGCGCTTGGACCTGTGCTCGTCACCGAACTCGGCCCAGATGTTCGAGGCCTGCTCGAGCAGCTCGATCAGCGTCTCCAGGGAGACGCCTTGCATGGCTTCCGCCAATGCCTCGGCGGAGGCGCCTTCCATCTGCAGCTCGCCGACGTGCAGCACGCGGTTCAGGTAGTTGACCTGCTCCTTGCGCTCGATCTCGGCCCAGGCGTGGCGCGCCTCGCGCAGGATATCGAGGCGCGTGCTCAGCTCGTTGATGTCGTCGGAGTGCCGCTCGCCCTCGATCCGCTCCCGCAGGGAGGCGGCGGCCCCGAGAACGTGGTGCAGAGCTTCCCTGTCACCGAGCACCTCGAGGGCGTGCGCGGCGCGTTCGAGGTCTTCGAGGAGCCCATGCAGCTCGTCATCCTCGGACTCGGGCTCAGCCGGGCTGTTCACCGTGAACAGGAACGAGGCCACCGGGGCGGCTTCGCGGGCGTCTTGCGCCAGAGCTGGCGCGGCGATCAAACCCAGCCCGAGGGCCAGGAGGGCATGGTGCGGGAGGCGGAGGGTCAGCATGGATGGATCTCGATTGGGGGGAAGCGCTGCAGAGAGGTGCTATTGAAGCACGGGTCTGCGCCGACAGGCGGGCAGTGACCCCCTACCCACGAGCACGGGCCGGATCGATT
>JAQBVH010000096.1 GCA_027623615.1 Planctomycetota bacterium
GAGGGGCGCGCCGACCCGACCCTCGTACGCGCGACCTTGAAGCGGCTCCTGCGAGGTGGAGATGGATAAGGTCCCGATCGAACAGCTGGTCGACCTGGGCAGCCTGCGCTCCGACAGCCAGCGCCCGACGCCCAAGCAGATCCGCGAGGCCCTGCCCCCGGGCTGGGTGCTCGAGCAGGACGGACTGCACGCCCGCCGCGACCTGCGCGTGCTCGCCCGGGACGGCTGGGTGCTCGTGATCGGCCTGGTGCTCTTCGGCGGCGCGGGGTTCTTCCTCTTCTACGACTCGTTCCCGCGGGGCTGGCGCGGGATCGGCCGGTTCGGATTCCTGGTCGCGCTGATCCTGCTGGCCGGCGGCATCGTCGGGCCGATGGTCACGCGCGCCCTGATCCGCAAGCCGAAGGGCTGATCCGACCGTCGCACCGTCAGGTGCGTGGCATCACACCACTAGAGCTCGACGACGGTCTCCTGCTCCGCGTGGGTGACCAGCTCGCGTGGCTCACCGTCCACGAGCAGCTCGAGGTGACCGACGGGCACGCACATGCGCGCCTCGGTCCCCGTGCGCAGACCGTCCGAGGCGAAGACCAGGCTGCCGCGCCGGATGCGGTAGCTCACGTGGGTCTTCTCCCCCTTGTAGAGCAGGGTCACCCAGGCGCCCGGTTCGACGACGACCTCGAGGTCGTCCCGGGGATTGCCTGCCTCGACCACGATGCCCTCCAACCACCCGACGCGACCATCCTCGCTGATGACGGAGAGGTGGTGGGTCCCCGCGGGGATCCCGTCGAATTCGAACTCGCCGTCCTGGGGAGAGGTCGCCGTGAGGCGGTCCTTCGGCTGCATCAGGTAGGCCCGGGCGCGGACCTCCTCCCCGTCGGATCCAAGGATGCGTCCGGAGATCGAGGAGCCCTGGCGGAGCTGGAGCACCAGGCCGCTCTCGCCTCCCTCCTCGGTGACCGTGGCCGTGATGGGTTCCGCCCCGGTCAACTCGGAGCTCGACGAGGGCATCGCGAAGAGCCGGTAGCTACCCGGCACGAGCGGACCGAGCCGGAAGCCCTGCTGCGGGTCGTCGATGTCGTGGCTGACCGAGTTGGGGCCACCGAAGGTCATCACGTAGGCGCGAGTAGGCTCGCCGGCGGGGTCGAGCACCTGGCCCTCGAGGAAGAGCCCCTGATGCACCACCAGGTCGACCTGCACCTCGCCGCCCTCGAGGGGCACCTGCACCTGCCTGGCCATGGGCGCGACGGTCGCGTCCCGTTCCCGCGCTGGTCTGAGACCGACGGCCCAACTGCCCGGCTGGACGTCGTCGAAGCGGTAGGCCCCGTGTTCGTCCGAGCGAACCCTGGTGCGGGCCTGGTCGTGGATGCTGAGCATCGTCCCGCTCGCCTGGGCGGCGGGCACGAGCCAGATCTCCTGGTCGACGGCCGGCGTGCCGGTCGGGTGATGAACATGACCGCTGATCGCGCCACCACGACCGAGGTTCCACTCGAAGTGCTGCGTCCCGTCGGGCTCGATGGTCAGCATGTCCGCGTGTTCGTACGCGAGCTTCCCAGACCGCAGGACCTGGAGTTCGAGGGGAACACGACTGGGCAGGTCCTCGAGCTGGAAGGCCCCGTCGACGCCGACCTGCGTGTCGAAGCAGACCTCCCCGGGACTCATCGAAACCGCGTCCGGGCCCTCGATGAGGTTGTGGCCCGGCGTGATCGCGCGCACGGTCAGCACACCGGGCTTGGAGCAGGTCACGCAGCCGACCAGCCTGCCGGACCGTCGCAGGCGCACGACGACGCCCTCCCCCTGGTCGCCCAGGCGCACGCTCATCGGGCTCCAACCCGAACCGGAGAAGGTCGCCGTGGAAGCGGCCCAGGAATACGCCGGCACGGAGAACTCGCCGGCCCCGTCGGTGATCGTCGTTGGCGGCCCATCGATCGCGAGCGGCATGGGCGCGCGCGAGCGGTGGGTGCCGCGCCAGGGGGTGGCGTGCACCTGGATACTCGGTATCGGCGTCCCAAGCTCCGCGGCGAGCACGACGCCGGTGACTTCGCGGTCGGCCTTCGTGCGCAGCACGAGGGTGATCGAGCGCGTCTCCCCCGCCTGCAGCGGTTCGAAGTCTCGCGGCAGCATGTGCCCGACCCCCGAGAGGAGGAGGACGCGCAGGCTGCCCTTGCGGGCGGGCGGGACCTCCAGGCGAGCGCGGCCCTCCGCGTCGGTCTGTGCCTGGAGTGGCCGCTGGATGCCGTGGGCAGGCTGCTCGCCGACGGCGTGCTCCTCGATGACCTGCTCGAGATCGAGGATCACGTGGGCCTGCGCGACGCCGAGCAGGTCGTCGTCGACGACGAGCAGCTCGAGCACGCCGACCTCGCTCGCGAGGTCGGCTGCAGGGGACGGCGCAGCTGCCTCCTCCCGGTCCTCGGTCGAGACCTCGGCGCGACCCGGAGCGTCATCGCCCGCGACTTCGAGGTCCGCGTCCGTTCGCGCGACCTCCCCCGCCCCGTCCAGGCCCGTGACCGTCACCGCATCCGCCGCGCTGTCCGGGTCGAGCTGCACCACCAGGACGATCACGAGCAGCGCCAGGAGCAGGGCGAGGGCGAGCTTCATCGTTCAGGGTTGCCGAGGGGTGCGCAGCCAGCGCGGGCGATGCGGATGACCGGTTCTTGGTCTCAGGAGCTCCGCGTCCGCGCCCGGGAGGAGATCGCGCAGGAACGGATACCCCCGCACGAGGCCCAGGAGATCGTCCCACGGATCGGCGAGCAGCGCGGCGCCGAAGGTCCTCCTGGACAGGGCGTCCTCGAGCTTCTCGACGAAGCGGGCGGCCTTGTCCCCGTTGCCCCGCGAGGACAACAGGTCGACGACCGCCTGGGCATGCACACAGGCCGGCTTGCCCGCGGCGAGCGCGAGCTCGACCTGATGGGGCGCGAAGACCGGACCCTCGACGGCGCGCAGCTCGGCGACGATCGCCGCGCCCGCGTCGCGATCGGCCTGGGTCGGCAGGACCTCGCGCGGGTCCCGCACGAGCACGAGGATCTGCAGCGCCGCCAGGCCGAGCACGGCCGGGTGCTTCAGTTTCCCGAGCGCCTCCCCCACGCCAAGGGCTGCGAGCAGCGCCATCGGCAGGAGCGTGTTCTCCGCGCCGCCCTGGTGCGCGCGCCCGAGCCACGCGGCGCCCACCAGGCACGCGGCCGGGATGAGGGGGTAGCGCCCCCAGACGATCAGGACCACGGCCGGCGTCAACCAGGGAAGGTCACGCACCCAGAACTTCATGGGCTCGACCCACGGATGTCCTCTCAGCAAGTCGAACAGGTACCAGGTCGACCAGCCGCCCGAGGTCAGGTGCAAGAGGCCCAGACCGAGCCCCGTGAGCAGGACGGAGCTCGCGCCGAAGCCGAGCGCAAGGTCCCGGTTGCGTCGCCAGAGCGGCACGATCGCGGGCAGGGCGACCAGGGCCATGGTCTGCTTGGTCAGGATCGCGAGGGCGGCGAGGGCGCCGGCGATCGCGATCGAGCGGCCGGTCTCCCCGAAGCGCGCCAGGTGCAAGCTCCCGAGGGCGAAGGCCAGCGCGCACAGGTCCACGCGGCCGACGTCGAACCAGCTCCCGCTCCAGCGGTAGGTCGCCGCGAAGACGCCGGCCGCGGCGAG
Organism: Planctomycetota bacterium; assembly: GCA_027623615.1. Lineage (GTDB taxonomy): Bacteria > Planctomycetota > UBA1135 > UBA1135 > JALWOP01. Next base: position 3,631 of record JAQBVH010000096.1, read on the forward strand.
GCCGGGGAGCCACTGCCCGCTCGCGCGGCGACCGTGTTGAACCAGGAGGCCGAGCACGACCAGCGTCGCGGCGATCGAGACGAGGCGCAGGGCCAGCAGGCTCTCGCCCACCAGCGCCACCAGGTACACGTACACCGGCGGGTACGGGAAGGCGGTGAACGCGACGTCCGGCTCGGCGTAGAGGCTGCGGCCTGCGCGCGCGCGCAGGACGTGGCTCAGCAGGCCGCCTTCCTGCCACTCGAGGGCGTAGGGGTACCCGACGCGCGCCGCCGCGATCACGACCCAGGTCAGGATCGCGGCGACCGAGAGGGCGACGAGGAGGCGGGCAGCGATCCGCGGCATCGCGCCAGGGTAGCGCCTCGGAGGCTGCGCCATCGGCGCAGACTCCGGGCTGCTGCACCGTCAGGTGCGGCGCCAGACAACAAGCACGCCTCGCGGGAGGCGTAGGCGGCCCCATCGGGGTTGCCTCGGGGCCGCGCGCCACCCCTGGAAAGGCTGGGCACCCCGAGCGAAGTTCCACCTCGGTCGGGGTGCCCAGCGTGGGGCGTTGCGCGCTACTTCGCGGCTTCGAAGCCGACCTTGATCGAGGTCTCGCCAGCCAGGTGGATCGTGCTCTTGAAGCTCGGCCCCGCGCTCTCGGCGTCCTTCTCGATCTGCATCGTGGCCTCGACCTCGCCCTCGAGTTCGAGGGAGTGCAGGTGGTTCGCGCTCGCGTTCCAGCGCAGCGCCCCCTCGAGGGTGATCGTCTGCGTGAAGGTCTGCAGCCCGGTGCCGTCGACGACGGGGATGTCATCGAGGTCGGTCGGGCTCTCGATCACGACGGTGACCTCGCCCTCGATCTCGAGCTCGATCAGGTCGACGCCGTCGCGGGAGTGCTCGCCGCGCCGGATGACCTCGAGCTCGCCGTCGAAGCTGGTGCGCGCCTCCTCGCTGCCGAAGCGTTCGGCGTCGTCGCCCGAGTAGAGGAAGTGCAGGTTGCCGCCGGGGCTGACCAGCTCGGCCAGCACTTCGGCGGAGACGGTCCAGGAGTCGCCAGCGTCCTTGGGCGGGAGGAAACCAGTCAGGTCGAGCGGGGCCGCGAGGCCCTCGAGCAGGCCGTCGCCCGCGCCCTCGCCCTCGCCGCGCTCGAACTCGGCGTCGTAGGCCCCCTCCTCCGCGTCCCAGGTGAAGCGCACCGACTCGCCCTCGAGCTCGCTCCTGCCGGTCGTGGTGTTCTTCGAGCTCGTCGCTTCGAAGCCCTGGCCCTCCATGCTCTCGGTGCTCTCGTGCACGTCCTCGAGATCGTCGAACGTGCGCGCGAGGCCCGTGACGCGCCCGTCCTGCACGGCGAGGTAACGGTCGGTGAAGACCATCTCGCTGCTGCTCGTCATGCTCAGCTCGAGCACGGGCAGGAACTCGGCCGGGATCTCCATCCCGTCCATGATCACCTCGAGCTCGCCGCCCTCGAGGGAGGTCTGCATCGCGAAGGTCTTGGTCAGCCGTGTGCCAGCCGCGGGTGCGAGTTGCAGGTCGGCGGTCGGGGCGGCGAGGAGGGTGAGGAGGGGAATGACTGCGAGGGTGTTCATAGGAGCTCTTGAGTGGGACGTGAGGTGGGTACCGCGGGGTGGAGGACCCCTTCGAGGAATCCCCGGATAATCAGATCGAGGGCCCCTCCGGTTCCTCCTCGGCGCGGCCTCCGCTGGACGCGACGACCCAGCGGAGGATGCCGCAGAGGACGAGCAGCCAGCCGGCCCACTCCACATCCCCAGCCTGCCCTGCCAGTACTCCGGGTCGAACTGGAGCCTGACGCCCGCGGGGGACTTGAATCCGGGATCGGGCGCCGCCTGGGGAGCGGGTTGACGAGGGTAAGGCGACCCCAAGGGGCCGCCTCCGCCTCTACGGAGGCGTACTTGTCTTTGCGCGCCACACCCGACGGTGCGGAGCCCGGTGTCCGCACCCAGGGCGCAGACACCTTGGCGAGCTCCGCTGGGACCCGCTACGCCCTTCGCGTGGTGTCGGCGGCCCTAGACGCACGTTAGACTCCCCGCCCAAGTGCCTCGCTATTGCTCCCGATGCATCCTGCCCGACACGCGCCCTGGGGTCTTCCTGGACGAGGAGGGCGTCTGTCGCGGCTGCCGTAACGCAGCCCAGAAGTCTCAGCTCGATTGGAGCGGCCGCGCGGCGGCGTTCGATGACCTGATCAGCGGAGTCAAGGCCCGAGGAGCTGCCCACGACTGCCTGATTCCGGTCAGCGGGGGCAAGGACAGCTACTGGCAGGTGGTGACCTGCCTGGAGCGCGGGCTCAAGCCGCTGTGCGTGACCTACGTCTATCCGGGTCGCACGGAGCTCGGGCGTAGGAACCTCGAGGGGCTGATCGCCCTCGGCGTCGATCACCTCGAGCTGCGCCTCAGCCCGCGGGTCGAGCGCACCTTCGTCGAGAAGGCCTGGCGCAAGACCGGCATCAGCGGCCTGGTCAGCCACATGGCGATCTACAACTGGCCGGTGCGCATCGCCCTCCAGCAGGGCATCCCGCTGGTCGTGTTCGGGGAGAACTCCGCCTTCGAATACGGGTCCGAGGACGACTCGCTGGTCGGCTCCAAGGTCGACTCCAAGTGGCTGCGCACCTTCGGCGTGACCGCCGGCACCACCGCCGCCGACTGGGTCGACGACGAGCTGAGCGCGCGCGATCTGGCCTGTCTCTACCCACCGGACGCAGAGGTGATGGCCACGCGCGAGACCGACGTGGTCTTCCTCGGCCACTTCTTCCCGTGGGACCCCGAGAACTCCCTCGCCGTCGCCAGCGCCAACGGGTTCAGGGCGCGCACGGAGGGCGCCCGGGTCGGGCACTACAACTTCGTCAACATCGACGACGACATGATCGGGGTGCACCACCACCCCAAGTGGCACAAGTTCGGCATCACGCGCAGCTGGGACACTCTCTCGATGGAGATCCGCGCGGGGCGCCTGACCCGCGACGAGGCCATCTCCAAGCTGCGCGCCAGCGGTGACGAGACGCCGCACGACGACATTCATCTGTTCTGCGAGTACCTCGGCATCGATGCGGCCGAGTACCACCGCGTCCTCGAGGGCTTCCGCAACACCGAACTCTGGACGCGCAAGGACGACCGCTACGTGATCGAGGGTTTCCTCGTCGACGACTTCCCCTGGCCGGCCGACGAGCTGGCTCCCACGACATGAGCCAAGAGCGTCCCGACGTCCTCGTGATCGGCGCCAACCTGCGCGGGTTGACGAGCGCCTACATCGCTGCCCAGCTCGGCCACAAGGTGATCGTGCTCGAGCGCGCGCCGCGCGCCGGCGGCGCGGACGGGACCTTCCCCACGGCCGAGGGCGACCTGTTCGACCACGGACTGCACCTGCTCGACTTCGAGCGCTCGGTCGCGGCCACGCGCCTGATGACCCACGCGGTGCAGGGACAGGTGCGCAGGTTCACCTTGAAGCGCGCCATGGTGCTGCGGGGCGAGACGATGCCCTACGCCCCCACCCGCGACCAGATGCCAGCGTCCCTGCAGGCGCTGCTCAAGGAGGGCGACCTCGTCGACGACATCGGCGAGGCGCCCCCGACCCGCGAGAACCTGGCCCGCTGCTACGGCGCGGGCTACGCGAACTTCGTGCTCGACGAGGTGCTGCCCTCGATGCGCACCGAGGTGCGTCACCTGGAGTTCGGGGTGAGCGAAGAAAAGCTGCTGCCCAACGTCTACCCCTGGTTCTTCCCGCGCGCCGAGCGCGAGCTGGGGACCGGCGACCACTCGCGGCGCTACCACGACCGGCTGCGGGTCGGCATCGCCCAGGACGTGCTCTACCCGGTCGAGGGCGGCTTCGCCGGCTTCGCCAACGGGTTGATGGCGCGCATCGAGGAGCTCGACGGCGAGGTGGTCCTCGGCGCCGGCGACGTGGAGCTCGACTGGGAAGAGGGCAGCCACCAGGTGCGCGAGGTGCGCGCCGCGGGCCGCACCTTCGTCTCGGACCAGGTCTTCTGGGCCGCCGCGTGGGCGCCCCTGTGCAAGCTGGTCGGCATCCCCGTCCAGAACACCGCGAGCGACCGCATGGTGCTCGGCAGCTTCCGGCTCGACCGCGAGCCGATGACCGACTACCACGAGATCCTGGTCGGCGACCCGACGATCCCGATCAACCGGGTCTCCATGGTGGGCAAGATCCGCGACGACGGCTCGCCCCTGCTGCAGATCGAGAACGCCTTCCCCCTCGCGGCCGACGACCCGCTCGACGCCCCCCACTGGCAGGCGGCCTGGACCGACGCGCTGCGCCGGATCGGCGTGATCACCGATCACAGGCTCGAAGCCTTCGACTTCAAGACCTTCCCGATGCACTTCAACGCGTACGGCATGGAGGGTGAGGCCCTGGTCGACGCCGACCCCAGCCTGATCGACCCGAGCGCGAACCTGTTCCCGGTCTCGCCCTCGATGGCGAACTGGAACACGAACACGTACATCCCGCGGGTCATCCGCGAGGTGACCCAGCGCCTGGCCGCGGACTGATGGGCGCCGGCGGCGAGACGGCCTGGTTGCCCATCAGGGTGTCGGTCTCCGCCAGGGAGGTCCGCGCCGTCGAGGTGCGCCGCGGCAGCAAGACCGAGCTGAGCCTCGAGGTGCGCGCCCGCGGACTGCGCAGGCTGTTCGGACGCTCGGTCGAGGTCGCGGGCAACCTGGCCCAGCGCGCGCTGCCGCCCCGGGCTCGGCTCGAGCTGATCGGCGTCGGGCACGACGGCGGCGAGCGGGGCCTCGGCACGCTCGAGTCGACGCGCGAGCCTGTCGCGCCCCTCGAGCCGACCACGGTCGCGCCCCTG
>JAQBVH010000097.1 GCA_027623615.1 Planctomycetota bacterium
TTGAGCTCCTGCTGGAGGATGAACTCGGTGTCCTCGGCGGAGTGGACCAGGCGCGGCTGGATGAAGATCATCAGGCTGCGGCGGTCACGGGTCTGGGACTTGTGCTTGAACAGCTCCCCCACGATCGGGATGCGGGAGAGGTACGGCACACGCGAGCGGACCTGGGTGTCCACGTCGGTCGTCAAGCCGCCGATGATGGCCGTCTGGCCGCTCTCGACGAGCATCTGGGTGAACATCGTCGAGGAGCGCGTGCGAGGCAGGGCGATCGTGCCCTCCGCGCCCGCCGCGCCCACGGTGAAGATGTCGAAGCCGGCCGGGGCCAGGGAGGAACCGGAGGAGGAGCCGGACAGGCTGGTTTCCTTCGGAATGACCTCCATCAGGACCTTGCTGGTACCGGGGATCACGTTCGGACGCACGAGCAGCTGGAAGCCGACCTCGACGGGCGAGCCCGCCGCCTCGGAGACGCTGAGCTGCAGACCACCGGCCTGGCCCTGCTCGGACTTGGCCTCGGCGTAGCGCACGGTCTCACCGACGAAGATCGTCGCCTCGTTGCCGTCCATCGTCACGATCTTGGGGGCCTGGATGACCTCGGCGTTCGTGTCGCGCTGGAGCAGGTTGAGGGTGGCGGCGACCTGCGTGAACGAGAGCGCTCCGAAGATCGTGTCGGGGATGAGCACGTTCGAGTTGCTCAGGTCCGGGTCGCTGTAGGGACCACGGTTGTCCGCGTTGGCGATGAAGTCGTCCTCCCAGCCGCCGCCGCCGAGCTCGAACGGGAACTCGACGGGGATCTGGCCGCCGGAGACCGAGACCTGCGGACCCGCGTCGCCATAGTCGACGCCGAGGCTCAGGAAGTCGGTGTTGGTCGTCGAGACGAACTTGATGTCGATGAAGACCTGGGCCGGCTCGATGTCGACCTGGCGCAGCATCTCCTGGATCGCGTCGTGCACCTGGGTGGAGTCACGCACGACCAGAGCGTTCTGCTCCTTCATGTAGTCCAGCTCACCCGACGGGCTCAAAGCCTTGCGCAGGGAGTGGAGCACGGTGAAGTGATCGGCCGGCTCGCCCTCGGGGGCCTTGAGGCCGCCGTCGTGGAACTCGGTCTTGATGACCGGGACCCGCGGTCCGACCGGGCGCAGGTAGCGCAGGTTGTAGATGCGCGTGACCTGCTGCGTCTCGAGCGACAAGGGGTCGACCACGCGCAGGATGCCGCGGTGGTCCTCCACCACGGTGTAGCCGCGCAGCTTGCAGATCTCCTCGAGGGCCGCGCGCCAGGGAACGTCCTGGATGCGGCCGCGCACGGTGCCGGTCACCTCCGGGCTGACCAGGATGTTGGCGCCTGCGATCGTGGAGATGGCCGAGATGATGTCGACGAGCTCGTCATCGTCCATCTCGAACCCGACCTCGGGCGGCGAGGTGATCGTCAGCACTCCGCTCCGATCCTCCTCGACGACACAGTTGGCCAGCCGGGTCGCATGGTCCAGCGCGTCGCGCCAGTGGACGTCAGTGATCTGGAGGTTACGGACCTTCCGGTCACCGCCGTCGAAGATGATGATGTTTGCGCCGGACCGATCGCGCAGGTACTGCACCACCTGCGACAGGTCCTGCTCGACCACGTTCATGTTGACGCGGGCGTCCAGGCTGGGAACCTGTGCGAAGGCCGGCGCCGCCAGGGCCACGAGGGCCAAGGGAATCAGGGACTGGAATTTCACGGTTGTTTTTTTGCCCCAAGGGGACTTGGGCCAGGTCCGCCGTTGTGCATCAGTGCACGCGGGTCAGAACGAATCCTCGGAAGTAGAAGTCGACCTCGGTCTCGCGGATCTCAGCGATCTCGAGGCCCACCTGGACCTCGTCGCCGATCGTCCGCGGACGTCCGTTGATCACGATCGCCGCCTTGTCGCCAATGAAGAACGACCCGGAGATGTCGAGCTCGATCGCGTTGAAGTCGCGGAGGGTCTCCGCTTCGACGGCGAGCTCGTGAATGAAGGTGGCCACCTCGTTGCGAACAGGATCCTGCTCCACGGTGGCGAGCTCACCCTTCCAGGGCGTGTACGCCTGGAGGGCCAGGTCGTACTCGCCACGGTCGAGGTGGCTCAGGAGCTGATCACGCATGGCCTCGAGCTCCGCCAGGGCCGGGCCCTGCAAGCTGCCGCTCTCGAGCTTCTCTGCGAGCAGGGCGCGGGGCTCGTACACCTCGGTTTCGAGGCGTTTCTGCGCGGGCACGTAGGTGATCGCCCCTTCGGACTCGACCCGGCGCAGCTCCTCGTCGAGCTTGCCCAGCATGCCCTGCAGCTCGTCACGCTTGACCATGCGGTCGAGCACGTTCTGAGCCCCATCGACGGAGAGCCAGTGCTGCATGGCTTCGGCGGTCAGCGCGGAGAGCTCGTCGACCTTCTCGATCTGGTCCGGAACCGGCCAGCCGTTGTCGTCGGGCAGGAGCGGGACGCGCGGGTCGATCCAGGGGTCGCGACGACCGCGATCACCGCGGTAGTTGTAGCGGCCAATGGTCAGCGCCTTGCGGCGTCGGTTGATCTCGGACGTCAGGAGGTCGCGCTTGCGACCGTAGCCCTCGATGCGCACCGGCTGCAGCGCGGTCTTGCGCGCGTAGGTGTAGGTCTCGACATCGACCTGGATCTGGTGCCGAGCCTCGCCGTGCTTGTCGACCAGCTGGCGCGTGCTCGAGCTGATCTTGAACGAGGGCACGGCCAGGAAGCTCCGGTGGTTCTCGACCCGACTGAGGAAGTCTAGGAACTCGAAGATGCCGCCCTCCAGGTTGAGGCTGTAGCCGACCTTGGTGAAGTCGAGCTCCGGGGCGCGGCCGCCCGAGCGGTCCGGCTTCAGCTTGAACGCCGTGGCGCGCACGTTCGAGTCGGTGGCGTACGAGTGGAAGTTGTCGTTGAGCCCGGTCAGGTCCTCGTTGCTCGGCAGGATCTGATCGATCACGGTCGAGACCTCACGCAGCACGATGACCTCTTGCTCGAGGGTCGAGGTGCCCTCGATGGTCTTGCGCGCCTTCTGGATCTGTCCTTCCAGGGTGGTCACCTCGAGCTCGGAGACCTCGATCTCGCCCTGCTTCAGGTAGATCAGGGTGCCGATGCTGGCCGCGCCGAGGATTGTGCCGGCAGCGATGCCGATCCAGACTTTCTTCTCTTTCTCCACGGCTACTTGCCCTCCGGCATCACGGCGTTGATCAGGGCGCGCTCTTGCGGTGAGCGCAGCTCGAGGGTCAGGGGGAAGGACCAGTTGATGGCGGGGATCAACCCCTGGTCGCTGTCGTTGACGTTGCCCTCGGGGGCGGCGGGCGGATGGAAGCTGGCCATCAGGGTGGTCAGCTCGGTGTCCGCGATGTCCTCGAGGAAGGCGGGCACCTGGTTCCACTCGGGGGCGCCGGAGTGACCGTTGCACTTGAGGGTGCCGAACGACTGGATCCCGCCGCGCGCCGGGCCCCGGGGCGCCTCTTGCTTGACGCTGACGTCATCGAACCAGATGTAGTGGTCGATGCCATCACCGCCTGCGTGGACCACGTCGACCAGGTCGTCGATGACGCGCGTCCATTGCACGCGGCTCGAGGTGATCGAGGCCAGGGTCGACTCGCGGCTCGAGTGGAAGGCGACCTCCTTGCCGAGGGCGTCGTGGTAGTTGACCTGCGGGGTCAACCCGTCCATCTCGAGCTGCAGCACGTTGCGCTGAGTCTCGATCTCCGCGGCGACGCCGAAGGACATCCAGCACCACCAGGCGACCAGCAAGGTGTTGACGAGGACGGCGCCGGAGACGGCGGCCATCATCTTGAGCGGAGTCCGGGCGGTCTTCCGGAACTCGTCGGGAAGTAGGTTGATCGTGATCATTCGCAGCGCACCTTGGCCGCCAGGCCGACGGCGACGACCAGGGACGGAGCCCAGGCCTCGAGTTCTTCGACGTCGACGCGGTTGACGTCGACGCGCAGTCCTTCGAGCGGGTTCCAGGTACGCGCGGGGCGCGCCGTGGCTTGCTCGATGTAGGCGGCCGCGCCGGGGGCGAGCACGCCCCCGCCGGAGAGGAGCAGCTCCTCGACCTGCAGACCGTCATGGTTCTCGACGTAGTCGATCGAGAGTGAGAGTTCGGAGGCCAGGTCCTCGAGCACCGGCGAGATCGCGCTGTTGACCTCGGCCTCGTGGGTCTCGGAGGCGCGCTTGATCGCCTCGGCTTCGAAGCCCTCCACGCCGAGGCGCCGCGCGACCGCTTGGGTCATGTCCGCGCCGCCGATGTTGATCTCGCGGCTGAAGCAGCTCACGCCGCCGCGCAGCACGTTGATCGAGGTGCGTGTCGCGCCGACGTCGACCAGGGCGCTGGCGCGCATGCCCTCCTCGTCGACGACCTCGTCGTCGGGAACACCGCACAGCTCCCAGGCGTTCGCCAGGGCGAACAGGTCCAGATCAACAGCGACCGGAGTCAGCCCGACCTTCAGGATGGCCTGGATGCGCTCATCGATCAGCTCGCGCCGGCAGGCGGCGAGGAGCACGGTCATGCCCTCGTCACCCTCCTTCGCACCCTCTTCGTTGATCACCGCAGCGGCGCGGCGCCCGAGGGCCTGGCAGTCCATGATCACCTCGTCGAGCTCGAAGGGGAGGTACTTGTCGACCTCGAAGTGAATGGCCTGACGCAGCTCGGCGTCGGACATCTTCAGCATCGGCACGTAGCGCACGACCGTCGATTGACCGCTGACGCCTGTGCAGACGCGCTTGCTCCTGAACTTGTTCTCGGCGAAGACCTGCTCGACGGCGTCCTGCACGCTCCCCCCCGGGGGGATCTCCGCGCGTCCGAAACCGGTGATCACCGGCTCGGGGCCTTCGAGGGTGATCTCGACCGCTTTGACGACGGAGGATCCGAGGTCCAACCCGACGATGCTCTTGGCTCTACGAAACACTGTGTCCTGCCCTTGTGAGGGTTCGGAGCCGGCGCGACGTACGCCTGGCCTTCCGTCCCGCTTTCGGACAGGAATGCCGGGGGGGTTTAAGCTTTTCGCCCGCCCGACCGGGGATCGACCCCACGCGCCACGGAAGCTTTTTCCACAGCGGGCCGGGCGCCCTACCCACGTACGAACCCCGATTCCTCCGGGCTGGCCGGGCGAGCAGCGCGCGCCACAGGTGCTCGCTCCGGTCCCGGCCGCCACACCGTCAGGTGTGGCGTCCAACAACACACACGCCTCCGAAGGAGGCGTAGGCGGCCCCAACGGGGTCGCCTCGCCCACACCGTCAGGTGTGGCGTCCAACAACACACACGCCTCCGAAGGCGGTGTAGGGGTCTCTGCGGGATCCCCTACACGCCTACTCCTCGAAGCCTGTTGCGATCAACGCGTCGATCGCCGCGAGCAGGGCCTCCGCATCGGGGCCCTCCGCTTCCAGGTCGAGCACCTCGCCCTTGCCCGCGGCGAGGGTCATCAGCTCGAGGATGCTCTTGCCGTTCACGTCCAAGCCCGCGAAGCGCACGCGCAAGCTCGCCTCGAACTCGAGGGCCAGGCGCACGACCGCGTGACAGGGTCGGGCGTGCAGCCCGGCGTCGTTGATCACCTTGACGGATCGGTGCACGGGCAGGATGGAGTTTTCCCAGCCGTCAGACGGCGGACATCTCCTTGAGGAGATTGACCAGGTCGGTCTTCGTCTTGGAGCGCTTGGCGAAGCTGCGGAAGTCAGGCTCCCGTGCCAGCTTCGTGATCCAGCGCATCATGTCGAGGTGCCGCTCCGGATCGTGATGCTCGCTGGCCTCGGTCGGCCGCAACACGGCGAAGAGCACGTGCACGGGCTCGCCATCGATTGCGTTCCAGTCCAAGCCCTGCCTGTGCACCGACAGGCTGCACACGGCCTTGCTGATCCCGGCGAGCTTGACGTGGGGCACGGATACGCCCATGCCAATGCCGGTCGAGGCCAGCTCCTCACGCTCCACGAGCGCCTTGAGGGCGGCAGCCGCCAGCTCCGCGTCGAGGAGCTGCCCCTTGACGAGATTCGTGACGACTTCTTCGAGGACGGCTTCCTTGTCCGTGGCCTTCAGACCGACCGAACAGGACTTGGGCTTGAATTGCTTCCACCAGTTCATTCGTCCCAGAGGCTAGCAAACGGCGCCCGGGTCCGCATGGGCGAGCCCCAGGCGGGCGCGTGGTGGGCGCGGCGAATCGTCGCGATTGGAACAAAACCACGGGCCCCCGGGACCAGGAGGCCCCGAGTGCCCGTCGGGTTTTGGGAGCGAGAAGTGCCTCAGCCCTTGCGGTGGCGCTCGATCTGCTTCTTGTGGTGCTTGCGCAACTGGCGCCCCATACGGTCGATGGCCTCGTCCAAGGTCGATCGGAACGCCTCGCCCTTCACATCAGCCACCAGCACGGCGCCATGTCCGACGTTGGCAACGAGCTCCACACGGTGGTCCTCGTTCTGGCGCTCGAGATTGGCGCGCACAGAAACGGTTCGCGAGAAGAAGCGGGACAGCCCCTGCAGCTTCTCGTCGACGAGTTCCCGGATCCGACCGGGGTACGCGTGGTGAAGGATCGACACTTTTGTTTCCATCAGAACTCCTTGGGTGGGTTCACAGGCTCGGGATGGGTCCCCGCTCGCCAGTCGAGCGGTCGACTTGGGACCTGCCAGGAGAGGATCGTGCGCTGCTACGCGCATCCCTCCGATCGCAACCGACGCATCTTGTGCCGTCGGGAGCGGCGTCTCCTCGCCCGTAGGCGGAGGAGCCTGCCGGTTCAACCGGTCTCGTCGTCCCCGGCGCTCTGCCTTCCGCGCACTGCCGTAGCGCGGCGTCGCGCGAGGGTCGCCAACGTTCGAAACGTCGGCCGAAACTCGATCGGACGAAGGGAGGAGGAGAACCATGTTGTCTCGATCACCTTGGCCCTGGCTCGGCCCCTGGTCAAGGAAGTTCCGCGGCCCCCGCGGGGTGTCTCCCCCACGGGTCGTCCCCCTGACCTCCAACCGCATCGGACGGTCCCCCGAGCACCTTGGAGCCCGTTTCGAGAACCGGTACAGGCGTCATGCTGGGAACACCCCCGGTACCCCAGCCGGGCCCCGGTCGCGCCCGACGAAGGTCGGCTCGGGGTAGAGCACGCGTCCTAGATAGAGACCGCAGGCCGGCGCCGTGGGACCGACCGCCTCACGCTCACCGGAGCGCAGCGCCTCGTCGACGGTGTCGGCCGTGCGCCGGCCGCGGCCCACGTCGATCAGGGTGCCGACCATGTTGCGCACCATGTTGTAGAGGAACCCGTTCCCTTGCACGACGACGACGAAGCGTTCGCGGCGCGCGAGCACGCGCACCCCGTGCACGGTGCGCACCGTTCTCTTGCGCACGCTGCCTGCGTTGCCGAAGGCCACGAAGTCGTGGGTTCCTTGCATGCGCCGGGCCGCGTCGCGCATCGCGGCCAGGTCGAGGGACTGGTTGGTCCAGTGCTGGAACTGCGCTCCGATCGGCGAAGGGAAGCGGCTGGTGGCGACCAGGTAGAAGTAGCGCTTGCCGCGGGCGCTGAAGCGCGCGTGGAACTTCTCGCTGCAGGTCTCCAGGCGATTGATCACGACCCCATCGACGAGGTGGTAGTTCAACGCGTGCCGCACCCGATCGTCCTCGAGGCGGGTGTCTACGTGGAAGTGGGCCACCTGGCGCAAGGCATGCACGCCCCTGTCCGTGCGCCCGGCGCCGTGCACGGTCACCAGGGTCTCGAGCAGGCAAGCGAGGGCGTCCTCGACAGCTCCCTGAACGGACAGGAAGCCGTCCTGGCGTTGCCACCCATGGAAACGGGAGCCGTCGTAGGCGATTTCGGCCCGCACGGTGCGCATGACCGCGAGAGTGTAGGCGAGGGCGCCCCCCGTTGGCCTCGCCCAACCTGCGGATTCGCGCGGTGGATCGGGCCCGAGCCTAGAACCGGCGTCGACGGTACGAGCTCTCGATACCCAGCTCGCGGCGGTACTTGGCGACCGTCCGGCGGGCAAGCTCGTGGCCCTTGTCCGCGAGTAGGGCGACCGCCTCATCGTCCGAGAGGGGCTTGCGCTTGTCCTCTTCCTCGAAGATGCAGCGCACCACCTCGCGCAAGTCGTCGCGAGCCGTGCCCTCTCCTCCTACCGCGACCTGGAACAAGGAGCGCAACGGTTCGATCCCCCAGGTGGTTTGGGCATACTTACCGGCCACGCAGCGGCTGACGGTCGAGACGTGCAGCTCGAGTTCGGCCGCCAGGTCGGTCATCGAGAGCGGGCGTAGGTGTCCCGGCCCGCGGTGCAGGTAGTCACTCTGATGGACGAAGATGGCCTGGGCGACCCGCAGGAGGGTCTCGCCCCGTTGACGTACGGCGTCGACGATCGCGCGGGCGCCGTCGACCTTCTGCCGAGCGTAGCGCCGAGCTTCGCTGTCGATGGCCTTGTCCTTGGCGATCGACGAGAGGCCCGCGTCGATCGACACTGCTGGCAAGGCGCCGCGGC
>JAQBVH010000098.1 GCA_027623615.1 Planctomycetota bacterium
CGGCCCAGATCGCGTCACGCAGGGCCGCGCGCTGCTCGTTCTTGGACAGTCCCGCGAGGCGGCGCGCGATCTCCTGGGGCAGGTCGCCCGCGTGGGCCTCCTCCACCAGGGTCCCCAGCTCGCCGAGCAGGCGCCGGGTCCACAGATCCGGTCGACCGGCCAGGTCCTTGCCGAGGTGCCGCAGGCGCGCGTCTTCGCTGAGCGCGATCGCGGGGGCCCACTCGAGGGTGAAGGTGTCGTCGCCCAGGGGCCAGAGCCAGATCCCGTCGAGCGGGCCCTCGCCCTCCTCGAGTCCGCCGGTGCTGATCCACCCATCGACGCGCTCAGCCGCGTCCGCCTCGAAGCGCAGGAGACGCGGCACGGCGACGCGCACGAGGCCGGCGGGTTCCCCCACGGGCGGCGCGGGCAACATGCGCGCGAGGATGTCCGCTCCCGACTCGTCCATGAACTCGGCCGCCAGCATGTTGGCGATGCGATCGGGGGTGTGCGTCCGCCACAGGGCGCGCGGCGAGGTCGTCACGTCGAAGCACTCGATCGAGATCGCGAGGGCGCGGCCGAATCGATCGGTGACCTCGAACTTCGGCCAGGGCGCGGTGACCTCGGCCACGGGCTCGGGCTGGGTGCCGGGGGCGAAGAAGGCCAGGTGCGCGGCCTTGCCGGAGACCGCGAGCAGGACGGTGCCGACCGCGACGAAGGCGCTGGCGGGCCGCAGCCCGGAAGCGGTCGAGACCGCTTGGTTCCCCCCCCTCCGGCGATTCTTCACTCGCTGCCCCCCAAGACGATGCCGACGCTGCGCTCCTGCGAAGCATTCTGCTGAACGCACAGGGCGAAATCCATGCGCTCGATCTGGGCACGCAGCCCACTCGACTGCCGCAGGTGCCACTCGCTCTCCCGCTGCAGGCGGTCGAGCTCGGCGCCGCGCTGATAGTTGCGCGACTGAACTGACGCGGCGTAGAGGCCGACGCCGAGGACGGCGCTGGCGAGCAGCACGGCGAGCACGAGGCGAGTCATGCCGGCGGCACTCCTTCCCCACCAAGCGGCTCACCCACGGGTTCACCAGCCTTGCGACGACGGACGCCGCCGCGCAGCATGGCCGAGCGCGAGCGCGGATTGCGGCGCCCCTCCTTGTGGCTAGCCGTGATCGGTTTCTTGGTGAGCGCGTCCCAGCGGTCGCTGGCCTCGCCCTCGCGCAGGAAACGCTTGACCACCCCGTCCTCACCGCTGTGGAACGAGATCACGGCCAGGACACCACCGTCCGCGAGCCACCAATCGGCGGCTGCGAGGCCCTGGAGCAGCTCGTCGCCTTCCTGGTGGACGGCGCGCCGCAGGGCCTGGAAGACCTTGGTCGCGGGGTGCACTCGGCCGCCGGAGCGGCCGTAGACCTGGGACACCAGCTCCGCCAGGGCGCCGGTGCGGCGGAAGGCGACGCGGCGCCGGTTGCGTACGATCTCGGACGCGATGCGCCGGGCGCGCCCCTCGCCCCCCTCGTGGAAGAACAGGTCCGCCAGGTCGCCCTCGTCCCAGGTGTTGACGATGTCCGCAGCCGTGCGTTCCCGTTCGGGATCCATGCGCATGTCGAGCGGGCCGTCGGTCTGGAACGAGAAGCCCCGCTCGGGCCGGTCGAGCTGCAGCGAGCTGGCGCCCAGGTCCATCAGGAGCCCGATGGGCCGTGGCAGGCGTAGCTTGCGCAGGGTGCGCGACAGCTCGGAGATCCGGGACCGCTCGAGGCGGACTCGGTCTTGGAAGGGCTCGAGGCGCTCCCGGGCGACGTCCAGGATCTGAGGATCCTGATCGGTGCCAAGGACACGAACGCCCGGGAAGCGCTCGAGCAGAGTCGCTGAGTGCCCCCCGGCACCCAACGTCGCATCCACGATCCAGCCGTCCGGTCGTGAAATGCCACCACTACCCCCCAGCAGGGTGGCGACCTCATCGGCCAGGACCGGGATGTGCACAGGTTCGTTCACGCAGCTACCTCGAAAGGTCGCGAAGCCAGCTCCTCCTCCTTCGAAGCGCACCATCTAGGCGCCTCCTCCGGGGATCTGACCGGTAAGCATGCTCTCGAGCTCGTCGAAGGCCTCGCCGTGCTCGGCCTCGAACGCATCCCAGCGCTCGGCGGCCCAGACCTCGACCCTCTGGCGGGCGCCGACCATGACGATCTCCTTCTGAATGCCGGCCAGCTTGCGCAGCTTCTCCGGCAGCAGGAGGCGGCCGGAGGCATCCAGGGTGACGCGGCTCGTATAGCTGAAGAAGAGTCGCTGGAGCTTGCGGTGGTCCGCGCCGGCAAAGGCCTCGGTGTCCATCCGCAGGAGGGCCTGCTCGAGGCCCCCTTCGGTGAACAGGTACAGGCAGCCGTCGAGACCGCGCGTGAGAACGGCGATCCGCGCCCCGCTCTCGTCCAGGGGAAGCTCTGCCTGGAAGCGCTTCGGGAGAAAGACCCGGTGTTTTGCGTCAACGGAGTGGCGAGAATCACCGCAGAACAAGGGACCCCCCCACCTCGTTCGAGGCAGTCGTCGCGCTCAGCGCGCGCCACTTGGTCCCACCCAGCGCCATAGAGGTATTCTTCCGCGCCACCTGGCACCACAACAGGGTCTGCGTGGAAATTCTTGGCCGGAACTTGCTGGCTGACAGGTACTTACGGCGACGGCAGCACCTGCCCGAACGAATCCCGACCCCCAAGATGTGGGCGGAAAGAGGGCTGTCTTGCCCAGCTCCACCCCAACATCTTGTGGTGATCCCGGAATGCGCGGACCAACGGGGGTGGCTCGTCCCAATTCAGGATCGTCCCGGGAATGACGCGCAGCGGTGCCCGGGGGCCCCACCTGGTGCCACCCGGTGACACCCTCCGCCACCGTCCAGGTCGGTGTGGTCGGAACCGGGGCAGGAGGTGCTGCACCGTACCCCCACGACCCCCACGCACCTTCTGCGAGGCGATGCGACCTGCAGTAGGCCTCTCAGACCTCGTTCGCGGCCGCTTCGGACTGGTCGGCGGGCTCTTGCGCCTCAGCTTCCGCGCCGTCGAGGTCCTCGACCTCGACGAACTCCTCCTCGCACTCCGGCGCGTCCGGGAGGGTCAACCCGTCAGGCCCGTCGGCCCCATCAAAGATCGCCTGCATCTGCGTGCGGATCTCTGCCATGCGCTCGGGGCTGAAGTCGAAGACGCGCACCTCGTAGCGCTCATCGCGGCGGGGCCGCTTGACGCGGAAGGCCTCCCCGTCGGCGAGACGCAGGACCCGTTCGACCTTGAGCCGCCGCTTGCGCATCAGGATCAGGCAGAGCACGTAGCGCAGCTCCTGAACCGGTTCGTGCTCGTTGCCCTCGAGTTCGAGGAAGAGCCGCTCGAGGGATTCGAGGTCGAGCTGAACGGTCTTGCGCTTGGCCACCTCGTAGCGAGTCGCCCACCAGAAGAGGTCGGCGACGTCCACGCCTGCGAGCTCGGCCGCGGGTTCTGCGAGGGGCGCAGCAGCGGCCTGCGCGACCTCAACCTCCTCGGCCGCGAGCTTCACCGGCAGGGGCTCGTGCTTGTCCCGCGCGTCCCAGCAGGGAAGGCAGAAGTCGGCCCGGGCCAGACCCTCGGGCGACACCTGCAGGGCAGAGACGTGTCGCTGCTGGTCCTCGAACTCCCGCTCGCACACGGCGCAAACGCCCTGTCGGCGGGAAAACCTCCACTCGGCCATAGGGGGATCCTACCGCGCCGCCCCTATTGATTCCCCCCCGACGTGCGGGAAGGCCGGTTGGCTCGCCACCAGTCGCGCCACTCCCGGGGGCTGCGCGACTTCTGCGTGCGGCTGAGGGCGCGCAGGGCCCGCTGACCGGCCTCGTAGCTCACCAGGTCCGCCTCGCGCTCGGCGCGCTCGAGGAAGTTGAGCAGGGCGGGAATGGCCTCCGGGTCGGCCAGGCGCGCCAGACCGAACGCGGCGGCGCGACCGACCTCGGGGTCGTCGTCCATCAGGGCCCGGGAGAGGGCCTGGCGCGTCGGCCCGATCTCGGTTGCCCGGGTGCCCCGGTGCCCGAGGGCTTCCGTGGCGGACTCGCGCACGAACCACTCCGCATCTCCCGTGGCGGCGACCAGGGCAGCGACCACGGCAGGCTCCTTCGCTCCCGCGTGGGGCAGCTGGCCCAGGACCTCCGCGGCCCGGGCCCTAGCGTGGGGCTCCTTGCGCTCCAAGAGCCCGAGGACGTAGTCGATCGACGGGCGGCCGATCTCGACCAGCTGCTCGCCGCAGAGCAGGGCGGTCGTGGCGTCACCGATCGCCATCAGCTCGGCCAGCGTCGGCACCGCATGGGCGCCCATGCGCACCAGCTCGGCCCGGGAGCGCTCGAACGGTCCGACCCTGAGATCGTGCGCGCCGGCGATCGCACCGGCCCGGTAGGACTTGAGCATCGTGCGCGCCAGGTTGTCGACCAGGAAGCTCGCCAGCTTGGGGTCCGCGAGCACGGCTTCGCGGCGCTCGGACCAGTCCGCAGCCTGCTCGACCCAGGCGACCCAGGTGTCCTTGTAGACCGGCGGCAGCTCGCCGACGGGACGCAGGCGAGCGGTGGATTTGGGCTCGGACGCGCAGGCGGCGAGCAAGCTCAAGAGGACAGCGGGGAGGAGGCGCACGCCGCGCACCCTACCGCCTGGCGCCGGCCCGGCTACCGCGAATCGGTCCGGCGCGCGGCCGCGTCCCAGGCAGCCTCGTCGGCGGCGCGCAGGCGCTCCTCGAACCAGGCCTCGTCCCCCACCTCGCTCGGACCCGGCGGCCCGAGCTCGACCACACGGCCGTAGAGACCGAGGTGGAAGGCGACCCGGTCGGGGTGCTCGTCGGAGGGGGCGACCAGCAGCGGACCGATTTCGGCGCCGAGGGCGCGCACCAGGGCCTCGCCGTGGTCCTCATCGGGCACGAGCCGTGCGCGCGCCAGGGCCAGCTCACGTCCGAGCGCCGCCGCCCGCTGACCGAAGGACAGGTAGGCCATGTCGGTCGGCACCCAGCTCGGCTTGGGCGGCACCTGCGCGGCGCAGCGCACGCAAGCGTAGGGTCCATAGGTCTCGGCGCAGGCCGCGCCGCTCTCGGGCCTGACCCGGTCGCCGAGCAAGCAGGTCGCGCGGTGATCGCGCAGCTCGATCACCGCCGGCACACCCGCCCTGGCGGCGACCAGCACCAGATCAGCAGTCAGCCCCGTCCAGGCGGACACGTGCATCACGTCGGGCTCGAGCTCGCCGACGAGTCCGCGCACCAGCCGCGTGACCGCGACGCACGACTCGCGCATCCAATGCTCGGGGTACGGGTCGGCGCGGTGCACACGGTGCAGGGAAACCGCGCCGTCGTGCTCGCGGCTGCGCGCGTGTTCGTGCCCTCGGGGCGGTCCAGCCGCCAGGACCTCGACGAGGTGGCCGGCTGCCGCCATGCCCAGGGCCAGGTCGCGTCCGCGGTGGACGCCGCGCGACCCGGGCACCGGATAGGTGGGCTCCACAAGGAGGACCTTCACGCGCCGGCCCCTGAGAGCAAGGCGGCGTAGAGCTCTCGGTGGGTCGCCGCGACCTGCTCCCAGGTGGGCAGGAGCTCCTCGGCGCCGGCGAAGGGCAACGCATCGAGGACGAGCGGGTCCTCGATCAAGCGGCGCAGCCGACCGGCGAGGGCGCCCGCGTCCCCCATGGGAAAGCGCCAGCCGGCGTCGTCGTCCTCCACCAGCTCGATCAGGCCGCCAAAGACGGAGACGAGCAGGGGCGTGCGTGTGGCCAACGCCTCGAGGATGATCAGCGGTCGGTTCTCGAACCACAGGCTCGGCACGACCAGCACGTCCGTGCGTGCGAGCGCTCGAGCGACGCCGTCGCGGTCGAGAGCGCCGCCGACGGACAGGCCCACCTCGGCCGCACGCGCGCGCAGCTCCGCAACGTACGCGGGCTGGAAGGTGTCCGGACCGTCGATCGCGACCTCGATGCGTGCGCGCAGGTCCTCGGGCAGCTGTGCGAAGGCGTCGATGAGCACGTGCGCACCCTTGAGGTGCACGAGCGTGCCCAGGAAGCGCACGCGCAGACGCTCGTCACGGGGTTCCCGCGGCAACGTTCCGAAGCGCGCGCGGTCCACGCCACTCGCGAGCACGCGCATGCGCTCTCCTGGCACGCCCCAGTCGACGAGGCGTCCTGCGAGGAAGTGGCTGGGCGAGAGGAACTGGTCCACGGACTGGGTGACGCGCTGGCGGAACGCCTGCGTGCGCGTCGCGACCTGCACCTGGTAGTGGTGCGCGTCCTCGGCCGAGGGCTCCTCCCACGCGTCCGCTGCACTGGACTGCGTTGCGGCGGCGCCGGTTGCACGCGCGTTGGCCGCCTTGCGCGCGAGCGCCGACAGGTCGACGCCGGTCAGCTGATGCACGGCGCCCAGGGCCTTGCCGACGGTGCGCGCCGCATCGGACTGGCGCCAGCCGAACGATGGCAAGCAGGTGCCGCAGCGCTCGGGCGTCACGTCCACGCACACCGAGCCGTCCCCGTGCACGAGCTGGCCGAAGCGCGGGCACTCGAGCCAGAAGTCGTGCAGGGTGAACACGATCCGCGCGCCGGCGCGCCGCGCGCGTTCGAGGCAACCGACCGACAGGTAGAGCAGGTGGTGCACGTGCACCACCTCCGGACGGAAGGCGTCCAGGACCGCGCCGAAGCGTTCCTCGACCTTGGGGTGATCCCAGGTGTCGCGGAAGTGGTGGTAGTACAGGTTCTGGACGAGCTCATGCACGCGCAGCCCGCGGTGCTCGCGCTCGCGCAGCGTCAGGTCCCGTCGACCGACGTCCTTGTCGACAGTGAAGACACGCACCTCGGCCCCCGCTGCGGCCAGGTGCACGCCCAGCTCCTCGGTGTAGACCTCCGTCCCGGCCGTGTAGGTCGGTGGGAAGCGATGGGAGACCAGGAGGACGCGCACGCTGGGCGAGGATACGGATCGCGCAGGGTCAACGCACGAGCCAGCGCACGAGGCCCCACCAACCCCGCAGGACCCCGTCGAGCAGGCGCGCCCCGCTCGATTCGAGGGAAGGAGTCAGGGTCAGCGGCCCACCGACGAGCAGGTCCCGGTCCCGGGTCACCCGGGTGCGCTGGGTGGCCCGGCGCGCGCGCAGGCTGCGCGGCAGGTCCTTCAGGAAGGCGCCCTTGCCTCGCAGCCAGGCGCCGAGCCCGCCTTGCTTGAGGGTGAACGCGAACCAGGCCAGCTCATACACGCACAGCCCCGGAAGGGCGAGCAGCAGGGTGCTCCAACGGGAGCACTTGCACAGATACATCCAGCGGTTGCGCGAGTGGTAGTAGACCCGCGAGGACGGGTAGTTCGTGCCCTCGCGGAAGCTGATGCCGGGGGTGCCGGCGTCGTGCAGGACCACCGGGGTCGGCACGCGCAGCAGCGTCTTGCCGGCGATGCGTAGGCGGTGCGAGAGGTCGAGGTCCTCGAACAGGATGAAGTAGCGCTCGTCGTAGCCGCCGAGCTCGAGCAGCGCGTGCCGATCGACGAGACAGCACAGCGAGACGAAGCAGTCCATCTCCTGCGGAGCATCGCCGTCGTCGCCGGCGCGCACGTCCTCGAGGGGTTGGTACCAGTGCTCGAGGGAGATCAAGCCCGCGTAGTGCAACCGTCCGCCGTCGTAGTGCACGCGCGTCGGCTCGGTGGCGAAGACGCTGCGAGGTTGCGCGACCGCGACTCCGGGTCGCGAGGCGACGGCGGCCTGCAGGGCGTCGAGGAGCTCCGGCGGCACGACGACGTCGTTGTCGAGGGCCAGGACCCAGCGGTTGCGAGCCGCCTGCATGCCCACGTTGCGCGCACGAGCCGGTCCGCCGTTCTCCCCCACCTGCACGACGCGCGCCTCGGGGAAGCTCTCTTCCACCAGCGCGACGCTCCCGTCGGTCGAGGCATTGTCGACGACGAGCACCTCGTCGAGGTCCAGGGCGCGCAGGGACGCGAGGCAATCCGAGAGGTATCCCGCGCCGTTCCAGTTGACGACGATCGCGGAGACGGGAGGACGCGCAGGAGCTTCCATCTACTCGATGGGCAGCTCGTAGTCCTGCGCCGTGCAGGGTTCCCGGTGCTTCATGCAGTACGGCACGTTCAGGAGCACGCTCCACGCCGCGCGCACGAGCACCCACCACGCGCCCTTGGTCTTCTTGATGGAGCTCCCGATGCCGATCGTGCCGGTCGCCCCCGCGATCTCGCCCGAGGCCTCCTTGGCCTCGGAACGCAGGAGCACCTTGCCCACCACCAGGAAGGGCAGCTTCAGGAGTTCCCCGAGCGGCGCGTACTTGAGCTGGACGAGCCAGGCGTTGCGCGCGTGGTAGTACAGGCTGCGCTTGCCCATCTGGATCCCGAAGGGCGTCTTGTGGAACGCGTGCGTCCCCGGGAACTGCAACACGCGGAAGCCGCGGTTGAGCAGGCGCATCGTCAGATCGCGCTCGTTGCCGTAGATGAACAGGC
>JAQBVH010000099.1 GCA_027623615.1 Planctomycetota bacterium
CGGTCGGCTACGCACGAGGTCGAACAAGGCCGCGGCGAGGAAGGCGCCAGCGCAGCCCAGGCCCAGGGCCAGGAGGAAGGGCACGACCCCGTAGAGCCCGCGCACGGTCACGAAGATCGCAAGGCAGGAGAGGCTCAGCAGCACCTCGCGGCCCCAGGACAGGCGCTTGCCCCGCGCAACGGCGCGCTTGGCGAGGGCGGGCTTGCCGAAGCCGAAGTAGAGGGCCTCCTTGGGGCACAGGCTGACGCAGTCGAGGCACTTCATGCAGCCG
This sequence comes from Planctomycetota bacterium, assembly GCA_027623615.1. Taxonomy (GTDB): domain Bacteria; phylum Planctomycetota; class UBA1135; order UBA1135; genus JALWOP01. The sequence continues at coordinate 272 of JAQBVH010000099.1, forward strand.
CTGTCGACGACCATGCCGAAGGTCGCGACCTCGCGCTTGACATCCACGTTCGAGCTGCAGTTGGCCGTGCACAGCCCGCAGCCCTCGCAGGCGTCGGTGACACGGATGCGCCCCGGGGACAGCTTGTCGACCGCACCGAAGAGGGCGCCGTAGGGACAGCCATAGGTGCAGAAGCCCTTCGCGCCGAGCAGGTACACGACCACGAAGCCGCACACGAAGAACGTGATCAGCGCGCCCCACCACGGCGGGAAGGTCGCCCAGAATTCGGCGGTCGTCAGCTCGACGCTCGTCTGCGGGGTGCTCGGGCGCGTCCACAGGGGCAGGAGGAACATGTAGCCGAAGGCGAGGAAAGGCACGACGGCCAACGCCCGTGAGCGCAGGGGCCTAGGCTGAATGCCGACCTTGAGCAGCATCCAGCGGCACAGGTCCTGCAAGGCCACCACGTGGCATCCCCAGCCGCAGAAGAAGCGCCCGAGAAACAAGGTCGAGAGGGTCAGGAGCGCGAAGAACACCAGCCCGGCGTTGATCACGCCGCGCTTGGTGAACTCCATCGCCTCGGACGGCTCGAGGGGGCTGAGCGTGCGCTCCGCCGACATCCAGTGGGCGATGTGCACCGCGATCAGCAGGTGCACGACCACGAGGACGATCGCGCGCAGCCGCGCGGCCTTCGAGCGGGGCCGGCCCTCGGTCGTGAGGTCCTTCGGGGCGCAGTTCGACATGGGGCGTGCCCCGCAGACTAAACTGCGCGCCATGGTCCTCGGCCGAATCCTCACCCTGTTCCGCGGCCGCAAGCGTCCCGAGTTCGTGCTCCCGAGCGACGACCAACTCGTGACCACGGCGAGCGGCCTGCGCTACCAGATCCTCGACCCCGGCTCGGGGCGCTCGCCCGTGCCGACCGATACGGTCACCGTGCGCTACGCGGGCTGGACGCTGGAGGGGCAGCTCTTCGACGCCTCGTACCCGGGCAAGTCGACGTTTCCATTGGGCCGGGTCATCCCGGGTTGGACGGAGGGCTTGCAGCACTTGATGACCGGGGGCACGGCCATCCTGGTGATCCCCTCGGACCTGGCCTACGGCCCCCACGGCGCCCCTCCGAAGATTGGTCCGAACGCGACCCTGGTCTTCCGGGTCGACCTGGTCTCCGTGGGTTGATCAGCGCTGCTCGCGCTTTCCCTGCTCGGGACGGGCCTCCCAGAGCCCACAGGGCTGTCCGGAGGTCTGAAAGACGACCATGCAGGGCGGGCCTGGGGACTTGAAACCGTACGCCCGGCAGCCTTTGGGGTGCTTGGGCTCCCAGGTGACGTAGTAATGCCGGCAGGTCGCGCAGTTGGGATGCTCGCGTTCGGTCACCTCCCCAGGGTGATGGCCCGGCGCCGGGATGGCAAACTGGAAGCTGGATGAGTCGCCGCGAGGAAATCCGCGCTCTGCGCACCGCCGCTGAAGACGGGGACGTCGACGCGTACTACACCCTGGGCCTGGCCTACTACGACGGGGACGGCGTGCCCGAGAACCGTCGCTCCGCCCTGCGCTGGTTCCTGCGCGCGGCCGAGGCGGGTGACGCGGACGCCATGTACGCGGTCGGGCTCGAGTACCTCGAGGCCGAAGAGCACGAGGCGGATCCCAGCGAGGGGATCCCCTGGCTCGAGCGCGCGATCGAACAGGGCCACGGCCTGGCCTACTGGCGCTACGCCAAGGCGCTGGCCTACGGCGAGGGCATCGACCAGGACGAGGAGCGCGCCCTCGCCCTCGCCCAGGAAGGTTGGGAGCGCAGCGAGGAACCGCCCTGCGCAGCGCTGATCGCCGACCTGCTCGACGAAACCTTCGAGAAGGAGGTCGAGGCGATCGAGTGGTACGAGCGCGCGGCAGCGGCGGGGGACCCGGACGCGATGGTCGTCCTCGGCTACCGCCATCGCTATGGCCAGGGCGTACCCCAGGACTTCAAGCGCGCGGTGATATGGTACCGCCGCGCGGCCGAACACGACCACGAGGTCGCCCTCTCGAACCTCGCCATCTGCTACGAGAACGGCGAAGGGGTGACCGAGAACCCCAAGGAGGCCTTCCGCCTGCGCACCCGCGCCGCGGAGCTCGGCCACGAGGAGTCGGCGGTCTGGATCGGCTTCGCCTACGTCGATGGCTACGGCGTGAAGCAGGACATTCCGCACGGCCTGACCATGCTCGAGCCGGTGGGCATGGAGGACGGACGCGTGGCCTACGAGCTCGGTCAACGTTGGTTCGAGGGCGACGGCCTCGGCCAGGACCGCGAGAAGGGCCTGGAATGGTTGCACCGAGCCGCCGAGGGCGGCGACTCGCGCGGGCTGGTCTACCTCGGCGTCTGCTACTGGTACGGAGAGGGCGTCGAGCAGGACCTCGGCGAGGCCATCGCCTGGTACCGCAAGGCTGCGGAGCTCGGGGACGAGCAGGCCTACTACAACCTCGGCCTGGCGCATGAGCACGGCGAGGGGGTCGACGTGCACTCCGAGCAAGCTCTCGAGTTCTACGACGAGGCGGCCAAGCGCGGCCACGGCCGCGCCGCCTGTCGGCTGGCGGAGATGTACGCCGGAGGCCTGGGCGTCGATCCGGACCCGGCCCGGGCACGCGAGATCCTCAAGCCCGCGGTCGAGGCGGAGGACGGGGACGCTCTCTTCCTCTGCGGCGAGCTGCACCGCGACGGCCGCGGCGGTCCACGGGACCCGCGCGAGGCCCTGCGCCTGTTCGAGCTCGCCCAACTCCGCGGCCGCGACGCCCGCGTCGAGATCGGCGTCCTGCGCCGCCAACTCCGCAGCCGCTGAGCCCGACCGCGTAGTGCGGACGCCGCGGAGTCCAGCGGGAAGGATTTTCCCGGAACGCTCCACGGCTGACCGGGTTGTTTGGGTCGCGTCGAAGGACGCATTCCGTGATGAACACTCCCGCAGCCATCTCCTGCAGACCCCAGCGCTCCTCCTCCGGCCTGACCGAGGCGCCGGCGCGCCTGCTGGACTGGTGCCTGGACCTGGCGGTGCGCGCCCTCCTCTGGCTGGTGGATCGGTACGATCCCGACGCTCGGGACCCCGCCTGATTTCGTGCTCCTAAGGCGCCTCCCCATAAGGGGTTGAGGCGCTACCGATTCCTCCTCGGCGAGGAAAAAACGAGTCCCGCTCCAGCGGGTCCGGACCCCCGCCGAAGAACGAGAGCGGCACATTCCCGCTCCTGTTGGCTTCCACGCCCGCAGGTGGTGCCGTCTGCCGGAGGAGCCCTTGATCGAGAAGTACATCCGCGATGTTCCCGACTTCCCCAAGGCGGGGATTCTCTTCAAGGACATCACGCCGCTGCTGCAGAGTCCTGAGGGCTTGCGAGCGTCGATCCAGGGGCTGGCCGACGCTGTCGATCCGGGCACCTACGACCTGGTCGTCGGCATCGAGTCGCGCGGGTTCATCTTCGGCACGGCGCTGGCCCACCACCTGGGCAAGGGCTTCGTCCCGATCCGCAAGCCAGGCAAGCTGCCCTGGAAGACCGCCAGCGAGTCGTACGTGCTCGAGTACGGCACCGATACGATCGAGATCCACGTCGACGCCTTCGAGCCCGGTCCCCGGACTCTGATCGTCGACGACCTGTTGGCCACGGGGGGAACCGCCGAGGCCGCTTTGAAATTGGTGCGGCGTGTGGGGGGGGAACCCGTCGCCTGTGCCTTCGTGATCGAGCTCGGCTTCCTGGGCGGAGCCGCCAAGCTCGACGTGCCGACCCACGCGTTGATGAAGGTCTAGAGGCGCGATGAGTCCGTCGAAGAAACCCGCACAGAACGAGAACATGACGGCCAAAAAGGTTGCCAAGCAGGCGCCCGCGCAAGAGAAGACGACTTCGAAGAAGAAGTCCAGCAAGACTCCCGAGGCACCGCTGCCCGTCGAGGAGCGGCCCACCGAGGAGCTCTGGGACCTCTATCAGGTCGCCGGCGAGAAGAAGGCGGGCGACGAGATCGAGAACCTGCGGAACATCCTGATGGAGCGCCACTATCCGCTGGTGCGCTATATCGCGGAGCGGCTGCTGCAGACCCTGCCCAAGTCGATCGAGCTCGACGACCTGGTCAGCGCAGGTCTCTTCGGCCTGATGGACGCGATCCGAGGCTTCGACCCGACCCGCGGCATCAAGTTCAAGACCTATTGCACGACCCGCATCCGCGGCTCGATCCTCGACCAGCTGCGCTCCCAGGACTGGGTGCCGCGCCTCGTGCGCCTCAAGGCGGGCAAGATCGACAAGGCCCTCGGCCGGCTGACCGGTGAGTACGGCCGCGAGCCCACCCACGCCGAGCTGGCGGGCGCCCTCGAGATGGACCACGCCGAGCTGAGCAAGGAGATCGAGGCCTCGAGCGCCAAGTCGATGTACTCCCTCTCGGACAAGTGGGAGGACCGCGACGACGACAGCTCGATGGAGAAGGTCGACGTCCTCGAGGACAAGAAGTCCTGCGACCCGATCGGTGAGCTCAACAAGCGCGACATGATGGGCTTCATCACGCGCTCGCTGACCCACAAGGAGCGCTTCATCATCGAGCAGTACTACCAGGTGGGTCACACGATGCGCGAGATCGGCGAGATGCTCTCCTTGACCGAGAGCCGCGTGTGCCAGATCCACTCGAACGTGATGGCGCGCCTGAAGGGGCTCTTCGGCGCGAAGCACACGACGCTGCTCATGTAGCGCTCGTCACGACGAGATCAGGAGCAGGCCGCGCCCCCGGGCGCGGCCTGCTTCGTCATGCCTGGCGCCAGGGCAGCACGACCGGGCGCGGGCCCGTTGAGCTCGACCAGATCTCATAGCGCAACGAGGGGCCGTAGATGGGCTCGAGAACCTCCTCGCGCAGGACCTCGTCGGTCGAACCGTCGGCGACCTTGCGGCCGTCGTCGAGCACGACGAGCCGCGTCGCGAACTGGCTGGCAAGGTTGAGGTCGTGGGTCACGACCGCCACCGCGCGGCCCTGGGCGCGCAGCTTGTCGAGCAGCTCCATCACGCTGACCTGGTGGGCCGGGTCGAGGGCGGTGGTGGGTTCATCGACGAGCAGGACCTGGGTCTCCTGCGCGAGGGCTCGGGCGACCAGGGCGCGTTGCCGCTGCCCGCCGGAGAGCTCGACCAGGGGCCGCGCCGCGAGGTTGGTGATGTCCGCCTCCGCGAGGGCGCGCTGCACCGCGCTGCGGTCGGCCTCGGTTGGGCGACGGAACGCGCCCTGGTGGGCGTAGCGACCGAAGGCGACGAAGTCCCCAACAGTGACGTCGGGCAAGGCGGCCAGGGCCTGGGGGACGAACGCGATGCGCTGAGCGCGGACGCGCGGGGTGAGGCCGGCGAGGCGCGCGCCCTCGACCTCGACCGTGCCCTCGTCGGGCGCGAGGATGCCGCCGAGGACCTTGAGCAGGGTGCTCTTGCCTGCGCCGTTCGGGCCGAGGATGCAGACCAGCTCCTCGGTCGCGAGGTCGAAGTCGACGCCGCGCAGGGCGGGGACCTCGCCGTCGTACGCGAAGGCGACACCAGTGGCATGCACGAGCGGGATCACCACGTGCGCACCTCCCTGCGCCGCGCGATGAGCAGGCCGAGGAAGAACGGCCCGCCGAGCAGGGACATGACCACCCCGGGGCGGAACTTCTCCCGCCCGAAGACCCAGCGCTGGAAGACGTCCGAGCCGAGCAGGAAGACGGCGCCGGCCAGGAGGACCAGGGGCAGCAGCGAGCGGTGGCTCGACCCGGTCAGCGAGCGCATGACGTGGGGCACGATCAGGCCGATGAACGCGATCTGACCGACGACGGCGACTGCTGAGGCGGCCGCCAGGCTCGCGGCGGCGAGCACGATCAGCTTGACGCGCCGGGTGTGCACGCCGAGGCCCTCCGCGTCCTCCTCGCCACCGGCGAACAGATCCAGCTCGCGGCCGATGAGCGGATAGGCGGATGCGGCGAGCGCGACGGCGCCCCACACGAGCGCGACCTGGGACCAGCTCTTCGAGTCGAGGCTGCCGAAGCTCCAGTGGAAGACGGCCTGGGAGATCATCCAGTCGTTCTCGACGAGCCAGGCGGTGATCGCCGTCAGCACGCCGTTGAGGCAGGCGTTGACCGCGATGCCGACCAGGAGCAGGGTCGGCACGGAGACGCGTCCGGCGCCGCCGCCGATCAAGGCCACCATCAAGGCGATCGTCATCGCGCCGACGAAGCTGCCCGCGGTCACGAGGATCGGCGAGTGCTTGGCGGCGGCCTCGAGCCAGTCGGCGTTGCCGCCGTGCCCTCCGATCAGGAGAATCACGACCGTCGCGCCGACGCTCGCGCCGGCGGTGATGCCGAGGATCGAGGGGGAGGCGAGCCCGTTGCGGAAGACGCCCTGCAGCAGGGCGCCCGAGTAGGCGAGTGCGGCGCCCGCGCCGGCCGCCACCAGCGTCTGCCGGACGAGCAGGCTGAAGATCCCCTGGCGCAGATTCGGCAGCGGGTCCGCCATGCCGAGGGTCGCGCCGAGGCCCTGCAGCATCTCGGCGGTCGTGAACTCGCTCAGCTCGCCCCTGAGCAGGGACAACCCGCTGAGCACGATCAGCGCGAGGGCGAGGCCGACGGCGACCCGGCCGCTACGGCGGACCTTCAAGGGGCCACCTCGGGGCGGATTCGCCGTTGGCTTGGGTCGTGGGACCGGTGGCTTGGGTCAAGGAGAAGTACCGGTCCATGCACGCCATGCACCGTGGCGTGGTGGGGGCACCTCGGGGCGGACGACATGGTCTCCGAGGGTCGAGTTCGCAGCGTGGCCGGTCTCCTGGCTCGTGGGTCGATCGTCGTGCCGGCGCCTTCCCCCTTGGACGAGGTGGCGATTGCCGGTCGACTTCCCACTCACAGTGGCGGCACCGCGCTGGATTCACACCAGCTTCCCGATACCACGCTCGCGGATGAATTGTCGGCGACGAGTGTAGGGGCGTTCGAATCGGGTTGGCAAGTCGATGCCTGGGGGCCAGGATGTTTGGCTGATGCGGCTTCTCCTTTCGATCCTCCTGTGCACCCTCGCAGCCTGTTCCGGGCCTGAAGAGGTGCGGGAACAGACCGGCCCCACGCGCGAGATCGAACTGAAGGACGGGACGACGGTGACCGTGCCCGAGCGCGCGGTGCGCATCCTGGCGGCGACCTCGGGCACGATGGACCTGCTCGCGAAGCTGTGCGAGCCCGAGCGCCTCGTCGCGATCCCGGCGCCTGCGCGGTACTGGTCGATCATCGCGGAGGACCCCGAGCCCTGGGCCGACCACCCGCTCCTGCATCGCTTCAACAGCGAGGCCGTGCTGGCCTTCGATCCGGACCTGGTCCTGGTCTCGTCGTGGTCCGCGGCGGCCGCGATCGACACGGCAGGCAAGTACGGCATCCCGGTGGTGACGATCCCCGACTCGCACTCATGGGAGCGCCTGGTCGAGGGGGTCGAGCTGGTGGGCGCGGCGATCGGCGAACTGGAGCGCGCCGCGGCCTTCTTGGCCGAGATCGAGGCACGCAGGGCCAAGCTGGCGGAGCGAGATCGCTCGCAGTGGAGCGTCTTGACCTACTCGAACTTCGGGCAGGGCGGCATGACCTCGGGCTCCGGAACGACCCTCCACCTGGCGATCGAACTGGCCGGCATGCGCAACGCTGCGGCGGAGTCGGGCTTGAAACAGCACCCGCAGATCAGCCTGGAGGAGGTGCTCATCTTCGACCCGGACCTCTTCCTGACGGCCTCGGGCCGCGACGGCGTCGAAGCCGGCGCGAGCTTCCTGCGCGGTGAGAGCGCGCTGGCCCCGCTCGACGCGATCAAGCAGGACCACATCGCGGTGATCTCACCGGAGCTGTTCAGCTCGTCCTCGCATCGCGTGCTCGACACGGCGGAGGAGCTGGCGAGGATCGCGGACGAGATGTTGGCAGGGGAGTGATCATGCTCGACACCGTACCGTCGTGGCTTGGTCGGTCGCCAAAGGTCCGCAGCATCTCCTCCTGCGTCCTGACTCCCAGGATCGCGAGGTCCTGGCGCAAGAACACCGTTGAGTGTGCGCGTCCGTATAGTTCCTGCAGCACGGTCGCCGGAGGCGCAGCCATCCTCGGCGCCTACCGGTTGGGCACGGTCACTCGCGACCTCGAGACAATGTCGATCCCGAACCTGCACCTGCTCACGGTCGAGCACACC
>JAQBVH010000100.1 GCA_027623615.1 Planctomycetota bacterium
ACGCGTGGCCGCCGTGGCCGTCCTCCTCTCCGCGATCACCCTCGCGGTGTCGTACTCCCTGCCGACGATCACCTTTGCGCGGCTTGGCAAGGCCAGGGAGACCTATTCGATCTGGGGTGGGATCGAGAGCCTGTGGGAGGACGGCAACTGGATCCTGGCGCCGGTCGTGTTCCTGTTCTCCATGGTCTTCCCGGTGGGCAAGCTGTTGGCCCTCGGGTGGCTCCTGACCGAGCGCAGCCACAGCGCGGCGCGCAAGAAGGGGCTCGAGTGGCTGCACCTGCTCGGGAAGTGGTCGATGCTCGACGTGTTCATCGTCGGCGTATTCGTCGCGGCCGCGCAGCTGGAGTTCCTCAGCGGGGGCGAGTCGACCGGGCAGCACCTGGCCAAGGCCGACTCGCGCTGGGGGATCCACGTGTTCACCCTGGCGATCGTGATGTCGATGCTCTCCGTCTGGCTGGTCGCCCGGCGCGAGGGGGCGATCCGCAGGCCCGTGAGCCACGGGAGCCTACGTACGCCGCTGGGGCGCTTGCTCGCCACGGCGCGGGCCGCGAGCCTGATCGCGATCTTCGCCCTGCCGTTGCTGCAGGTCAGCCTGCTGATCGAGAAGTGGTTCGTGAAGTTCGAGTCCTCGAACGAGGTGCACCTGTGGCGCACGAACGCGCGTCTCGCACGCGAGGGAGAGCTCCTGCTCGCGGTCGCCCTCGGCCTGTTCGTGATCGGCATTCCGATCCTGCGCACCCTCTGTGCCCTGCGCCTGCGCTGGCTGCCTGGGGAAGCGCCGCTGGCCTTGCGCCTCGCCCGAGGACTCGACGCGTGGTCGATGGTGGACGTGTTCGGACTGGGCCTGTTGATCGTGCAGGTCAAGCTGGCCGAGCTCACGGCGACGACCTTGCTCGCAGGCTTTTGGGTGACGATCGCCGCGGCCATGATTGCCATGGCCGAATCCTGGGAGCTGCGTCGCGCTTGTCGACGCGGTGAAGGCTAGGGCTGAGCGCCCCGCGTTTTGGGTCGTTGCTCCCTCTGCTGGGAGCGCGTACGGTCGGAGCCGCCCCAACTACGAGGTACTCCGTGATCGACCGCCGTTCCCTGCTCCGTTCCTTTGCCACGGCCCCCCTGGTCCTGCGCGCGCCGTCCGTGCTGCGTCATCCGCGCGGGGACAAGCTGCGCATCGCGGTGACCGGCGTCTGGAACCGCGGACGCGCCAACCTCGAAGGGGTCCTGGGGGAGCACGTCGTCGCCATGTGCGACGTGGACTCCAACCACCTCAACCAGGGTGTCGAGCTCGTCAAGTCCCGCACGGGTGAGACCCCGACCGGCTACCGCGACTACCGTGAGATGTTCGCGGCCGAGAAGGACCTCGACGCGATCGTGGTCTCGACCGCGGACCACACCCATGCCTGCATCGCTGCGACGGGCATGCGCCGCGGGTTGCACGCGTACGTCGAGAAGCCCCTGGCCCACGATGTGCACGAGGTGCGCGTGCTGCAACGCCTCGCCGCTTCACGGGGCCTCAAGACGCAGCTTGGAACGCAGATCCATGCCGGCGCGAACTACCGCCGCGTGGTCGAGCGCATCCGCGCTGGTGTGATCGGCGAGGTCACCGAGGTGCATGTCTGGGTCGGCAAGGCCTGGTCCGACGGCCGCTTCGGTTGGCCGCAGCCCGCGCCCGCGCACCTGGACTGGGACCTCTGGCAGGGCCCCGCCCCGGAGCGTCCCTATCAGCGCAACGTTCACCCCGCGAACTGGCGACGCTTCTGGGACTACGGCACCGGGACCCTCGGAGACATGGCCTGTCACTACGTCGACCTGGTGCACTGGGCCCTCGACCTGGGTACGCCGACGCGCATCGAGGCCACGGGCCCGCCCGTCCACCCGGTCGGGACGCCGAGCAACATGCACGTGATCTGGGACCACCCCGCCAAGGGCGAGCGCGGTCCGGTGCGCGTGCACTGGTACGACGGCGGCTCGCGGCCCGAGGGCGTGACCTGGGGCAGCGGCCAGCTGTTCGTCGGCTCCCGGGGCCGACTGCTCTCGGACTACGGTCGCCATGAGCTGCACCCCGCCGACCGCTTCGCGGACGCGCCGGCACCTGACCAGTCCATCCCGAACTCGGTCGGTCACTACAAGGAGTGGTTCGACGCGATCCGTGACGGCGGTCCGACGACCTGCGACTTCGCCTACTCGGGCGATCTGACCTCGACCGTGTTGCTCGGGAACGTGGCCTTCCGCCTGGGACGGCCGATCGAATGGGACGTCAACGCAGGCGAGGTCGTCGCTTGCCCCGAGGCCGCGCCGCTGATTCGCCGGGTCGAGCGCCCGGGCTTCGAGGTCTGAGGCGGGGTAGGCGAACCCTCACCTGGGCCGCCTACGCCTCCTTCGGAGGCGTGAGTGTTGTTTGGCGCCGCACCTGACGGTGACCGCCGCTGGCTGCACGAAGAATGGAGCGCCCCCCACGCGGGGGACGCTCCCAGAGGATCCTCGGCGCGATCAGTTGATCGTGATCTCGTCGAAGGCCATGCCGTCCGTGGTCTTGGCGTAGTTGTCGTACTGCTGGAACTTGATCACGAAGGTCCCGTTCAGCGACAACCCGTTCGCAGCGGCAAGCTGGTCGATGTCAAGGTTCACCGTCTGCCAGGTGTTGTTGGACACCGAGCCGCCGTTCAGGTTGTAGACCTTCACGAAGCTCGCGCCGTCGTTGTCGGAGAAGTACACGCCGTCCTGGCTGTGAGTCTCGTCCGAGAAGTCCTTCCAGCGGAAGTTCAGAGTCGCCTGGCTCGAGCCCGAGAAGTCACAGGCGAGGTGCGCCTCGTTCTGCGAGTACGCGCCGCCGTTGACCACGTCGTCCATCGTCATGTGGAACAGACCCGCGAAGGGGCCGTTCGCCGATGAGATCTCGACGCGCCCTTCGGTGCCCTCGAACGTCGTCCAGAACGCGTCGAGGCCCGACTCGAAGCCCATCGTGTAGGGCGGGGTCGCGCGGGTGCCGCCCCCGCCTCCGCCAGCCTCGACCGACACCTCGTCGAAGGCGAAGCCGTCGGTAGAGATGGCGTAGTTGTCGTACTGCTGGAACTTGACGACGAAGTCGCTGTTCAGTGCGACGCCCGCGCCCGCGGCCAGCGCGTCGAGGTCGAGGGAGACCAGTTGCCAGGTGTTGTTGGTCACGGACTGGCCAGCCAGGTCGTGCACCTTGCTGAAGCTCGCGCCCCCGTCGTCCGAGAAGTAGATCCCGTCTTGCGAGTGGGTCTCGTCCCCGAACTCCTTCCAGCGGAAGGACAGGCTGACGTCGCTCTCACCGCTCAGATCCAGGGCCAGGTGCGCCTCGTTGAGGGAGTACGCGCTGCCGTTGGTGGTGTCGTCCATCGTCAGGTGGGACGAGCCCGAGTAGGGGCCGTTGGCGCTCGTGGTCTGTACGCGACCTTCCGTGCCCTCGACGGTCGACCAGTACTGGTCGAGGCCGCCCTCGAACCCGGTGGAGTAGGGCAGAGTCGCGCCGTCTCCACCGCCGCCCGTCGAGCCCGCTTCGACGAGCACGTCGTCGATGCCGAAGCCGTCGGAGCTGATGCCGTAGTTGTCATACTGCTGGAACTTGACGACGAAGGTCGAGCTGAGGGACAGCCCCGCGCCGCCCGCCAGGGCGTCCAGGTCGAGCTGAATCAACTGGTAGGCGGTCGTGCCGTTCGCGAGGTCCTGGACCTTGGTGAAACTCGAGCCACCGTCGTCGGAGAAGAACACTCCGTCCTGGGTGTGGGTCTCGTCGCCCCACTCCTTCCACTGGAAGGAGAGGTCGACCTGGCTCTCACCGGAGAGGTCCAGGTGCAACCAGGCCTCGTTCTGCGAGTAAGCGCCGCCGTTGACCTCGTCGTCCATCGTCATGTGGAAGGAGCCGGCGAAGGGCACGTTCGAGGAGGTGATCTGGATGCGACCCTCGGCGCCCTCGAAGGCGGCCCAGTACTCGTCGAACGCGCCCGTGGCGAAGATCGTCGAGTAGGGTAGCGTCGCGTAGTCCTGGGTCGGCGGCGGTCCGCCGCCGTTGACCGCTGCCTGGGCGTTGACCATGCCGTAGCCCGTGTAGCGGTCCCAGCCGGTGCCGGACTCGACGCTGGTCACGTCGTCACAGGTGGTGACCAGCCGGCTGCGCACCTGGTCCGGGGTGAAGCTCGGGTTGGCGCTGAGGATCAGGGCACAGACGCCTGCCGCGTAGGGCGTGGCGCAGGAGGTGCCGTTGAACCACTGGCTGTAGTTGCCCGAGTCGTAGCCTGCCGATCCCTGGATGTCCGTGGTCGGCAGGATCGTGGGCGCGATCACGTCTACCGCGCCGGCGGCGTCCGGGGAGTTGGTGCCGTAGCTCGATCCCCACCAGCGCTCGTTGTCACACGTATACCCGTTCGGGTCGGTGCTGACACCCGGGTTGACCTCGGAGGAGGACGAGGAGGACCGCTTGCGCTCGCCGCAGGGCGAGGCTGCGCCGACGCCGATCACCTGCGCATGGTTGGCCGGGTAGTCGATCGTCGAGGAGTTGCTGTTGGCCGTGGCCGCCAGGATCGTGACGCCGTTCGAGTAGGCATAGCTGATCGCGTTCGACGTGGTCGTGTCGTTCGAGATCGCGGCGCCCAGGCTCATCGACGCGATGTCCGCGCCGTTGTCCGCGGAGTGGATGATCGCGTTGGCGACCGAGGAGAAGGACATGCTGCCCGCGCTGTTCGCGACCTTGAGCGGCATGATCGAACAGCCGCCCGCGATCCCCGCGGTGCCCAGGCCGTTGTTCTGGATCGCCGCGGCGACGCCTGCGCAGGCGGTGCCGTGGCCCGCCTGGCTGGAGTTGTCGTCCGCGTTCGAGTCGTTGTCGCCGTAGTCGTAGCCGGCGACCTGACGCAGGTCGGGGTGCCCGACGTCGACGCCCGAGTCGATGATCGCGATCACGACCGAGGTCGAGCCGTACCCCTGGGCCTCGTCCCAGGCGCTCTGCGCCGAGCAGTCGAAGCCGACCGTGCCTACCGGGCTGCCGGACGGGTGTCCGCCGCAGTTCCAGCAGTAGTCGAGCATCTGCGCCGTGTTGTTGTGACCCCAGTGGCTCGCGTGCAGCGGGTCGTTGGGGATGTCCATGGGGAAGGCGCGCCAGTCGGGGTGCGCGTCCTCGACCTCGGGCAATGCCATGAGCTGCAGACTCAAGGCCGCGATGTCCGTGGCCGGGTCGACCGCGACGCTGTACCAGCGGTCGAGGCCGAGCTCACGGAAGAGGACCTCGTCCTTGGCCTCGATCAAGGTGCGCTCGATGGCGGTCATGCCGGCCAGGGCCAGCTCACCGTCGAGACCAGCCAGGCCGCTCTGGGACGCGCCGGTTCCCGCGGCGCTCCAGGTGCGGTCCAGGCTCGAGCGGTCGAGCGCGTCCTGGGTGACCTGGACGAGGACGCGTCCAGGCATGTAGAGGGTGAGCGCCGTGGCAGGCACGCCGGGGCCGGCTTGCACCGGCACGAAGCGAGTGGTGGGCAGGTCCTGGGGTAGGGCGGAGGTCGTGAGGAGCGGCAGACAGATTGCAGCCGCGAGCGCCGGCAGGCGTTTGGAGGATTGCGTTGTCACGGGCGAGAGCCTCTGGGGGTGGATTGCGGAGTCCCTGAATTGCAGGGCATCCGAAGGCTAGGCAGGTCTCGCTCTGAGTCGCAAATCCGAACCCGGATCTCCGGGCAATGGGGGCGCTACTTCCTCCTTACGTATATCGAACGGGGCTGCAAGGGCAGGCCCCAAGAGCCCCGTGTCTGCGCTGCGGACCCACTTCACCCAGGGAGACGCGGCGCGGGCGACGTGGTTGCGGGCGTTCCCGCAGGATCAGCTCGCCGGCGCTGCCTCCGCACGCGGATGCGCCTTCTCGTAGACCTGGCGCAGGCGCTCGATCGACACGTGGGTGTAGATCTGCGTCGTGACCAGGTGCGCGTGACCCAGCAGCTCCTGCACCGCACGCAGGTCCGCGCCGCGGTCGAGCAGGTGGGTCGCGAAGCTGTGGCGCAGGGTGTGCGGCGTCGTGTGGCGCGTGATCCCCGCACGCAGCGCGGCCTTGGCGACGATGCGCTCGAGACTGCGCGTGCTCAGGCGTGTGCCCTGACGACTCAGGAAGATCGCCCCGGGATCCCCATGGTGGGGGGGGGGCCGGGACGGGTCTCCGAGGTAGCTGCGCAACGCGCGCACGGCGTGGCTCCCGATGGCAACGAGGCGCTCCTTGCGCCCCTTGCCCATTACCCGCGCCAGACCATCGTCGAGGTTCAGGCGCGCGCGTTCGAGCCCGACCGTCTCCGCCGCGCGCGTCCCCGCCGAGTACATGGTCTCGAGGATGGCGAGGTCGCGTCGTCCGAGTGGTGTCGTCACGTCGGGAGCGGCCAGCAACGATTCGATCTCCTCCTCCGAGAGCACCGAGGGCAGGCGCCGCGACTGGCGACGCTGCCGCAGGCCCGCGGCCGGGTTCGCCTCGAGCTGCCCCTCGCGGACCAGATGATTCAAGAGCCCGCGCACGCTCGACAGCTTGCGCTGCACGGTCGCCTTGGCGAGCTCGCGCTCGTCGAGGTGGGCGAGGAAGCCGCGCAAGGCCCGGGGCGTGAGGCCCCCAGGCTCGACCACGCCGCGCCCCTCCAGATACTCGGCGAACTCCCCGAGGTCGGCCCCGTAGGCCTTGAGGGTGTGGGGCGAGGCACCGCGGGTGCTCGCCATCCGGTGCAGGAAGCGGTCGACGTGCTCGTGCACGGACTAGCGCCGTCGGCGCTCGATGCGCGGGTCGACGGCCTCGGCCGCGGCCGCGGCCTTGCCGCCGGGCACCCCCGCGGCCGCGCTCTTCGAGCGCGCCTTCCAGGCAGCGACCAGGGTCTTGCGCGCCTCGAAGTTGATGCCGGCCGTGAAGCCTTGCTCGACCGACGTGTCGATCGCGGTAATCAGGGCCTTGTCGGCGGCGACCTGGGCGGCGAGGTAACCCTCGACGGTGGTCACGCGCGTTTCGAGGGCCTTGACCTGGGCGACCAGTTCGGAGTTGGCGGCATCCTGGTGGAGGCCGAGGCCAGCGGCGCCCCCGAGGGCGAGTACGGTGAGGAATCGTTTTCCAATCATGACTCTGCTCTTATCGGGCTTCTGGGGACGTGGCTTGATCCGGAGGTACGGGGGGCAGCTTCAGGGCCAGCAAAAGCGGGATCAAGGCCACCAGCGCCCCGACCCCATAGGGCCCCCAAGGCCCCAGCTTCCAGTAGAGCACGCCCCCCGCGATCGGTCCGATGGCCCGAGCCAGGGACCCGAGGGAACGAAAGACACCCATCGCCAGGCCCTGCTTCTCGGCGGGGCTGTAGCGGGAGACGAGCGCCGAGAGGCAGGGCATCACGAACGCGCTGCCGACCGCGAGGAACGCCAGGCCCGCGTACAGCACGCCGACCGAGTGGGTGAGCCCGATCAGGACGAATCCGGGCACGGTCAAGGCCATGCCGACGACTGCCAGGCGTTGCTCGCCATGCTTGGGCGCCAGGCGCCGCACCAGGCCTCCCTGCACCAGCGCGATCAAGAGCCCGATGAACACGAACATCCACATGTTGTCGCGTTCGTCGAAGCCGTGGTATTCGCGGGCGAGGAAGACGAGGGGGAACTCCATCGCCCCGAAGGCGCCGAAGTAGAGGAAGTAAGCCAGGTTTGTCTTGCGCACGCCGGGGCGGTCGATCGTCTTGAGCGTTCGGAAGGGGTGACGCGCGCCGACGCGGCTCTCCTGGGCGCCGCGGCGCTCGGGCGGCAACGTCTCGGGGAAGGCCCGCGCAGCCCAGACGAGGTTGAGCATCGACAGGACGAAGGCGAGGGCCGCGCAGCCCGTGAAGGGGTTGAGGCCCAGGTGCGCCGAAGCCGCCCAGTCGAGGCCCTGGGACCACTGGGCGGTCAGGCCTCCGATCGCCGGCCCGACCACGAAGCCCAGGCCGATGCCTGCGCCCATCATGCCCATGCCCTTCGCGCGGTCCTTGCCCTCATGGGTGTCGGCGATGGCGGCCGACGCGATCGAGAGGTTGCCCGCCATCACGCCGCCGAGCAGGCGCGCGAGCACGAGCACGAGGAACGAGCCCGCGAAGGCCCACAGGACGTAGGCGACGGCCGTCCCCGTTAGCGTGATCAGCAGCACGCCCCGCCGGCCGCGCCGGTCCGACAGCCCACCCCACACCGGCGCGAACAGGAACTGCAGCAGCGAGTACAGCGAGCCGAGGATGCCCCCGAAGAGGGTCACGACCGCCCAGTCGCTGTCCGCCCATCCCGCGAGCCACGTCTGCAGCCCGGCGATCGCGCTGCCCTCGCCCTCCGCCTCCAGGTAGTGCTCCAGGATCGCGGGGAAGAGCGGGAAGATGATGCTGAACCCGACCATGTCCAAGAACACG
>JAQBVH010000101.1 GCA_027623615.1 Planctomycetota bacterium
CGCATCGAGAGGGGGCCTGACAGTGGCGAAGAGCCTAGACGAGTTTATTTCTGAGCGCTTCGGAATCCAGACCCGAGGCAACATCAATCCCGTGGTCTCGCAGGTCGGGACCGCGGCTGTGGTGGTCGCTCGCGCCAATCCCGCGCGCTATGCGCTGGTGATGGTGAACCTCAGCGTTAACGTAATGTTCGCTCTCCCCGGCAGCATCCCAGTCTCAACGCGGGGTATCCGCCTCGACGCCAACGGTGGGGCGCTGAGCGTCGCTCCGGAGGATGACTTCATCCTCCCGGCGCTGGAGTGGCAAGTCATCGCGGGTGATGCCGCCTCGGACCTCCTGGTCCTTGAAGTGTTGGCGGAGGCCTAGTATGGAGATTGGACGCACCTCCGCGCTCGGGGCCTCAGCCCCCTCGACGGTCGAGATCGGCGACGCTGCTGCCGCGGGGAGCGCTACGGTCGGCTCGCGTGAGGACCACGTACACGCTGTAACAGAACCAGGAGCGCCCACGACGCAGGCGGACGGCGACGAGGCGGCGGCTGGCTCGGCTGTGACCGCGGCCCGCTCTGACCATCTCCACGGTATGCCGGCGGCCGCGGCTACCTATGTGCTCACGCGCAAGACGACCGAGACGCAGACCGTTGTCAATTCAACGACGCTGGTCGATGATGATGCGCTCTTTCAGGCCATGCTCGCTAACGAGGTGTGGGCCTGCGAGTGGAATCTGTACATGGCCACCGCGGGTAACGCTGACGTCAAGGTTGCCGTGACCGTTCCGTCAGCCGCTACGTTGCTCGTTATGGCAGAGGCTACGAGACTCGAGCTCGGCGAGCAGGACGAGGGCATCTCCACCGCCTCGGGTGGCGCGATCTCTCTCATCACCGGTGGCACTGCTACCTTGGTTGAATATAGGCTAGTGAAGGTGCGCGCGATGATTGTCAACGGTGAGAACGCTGGCAACGCGCAGCTTCAGTGGGCGCAGAACACGGCTAGATCTTGGCCGCCCACGCTTGTAAAGACCAATAGTTACCTGGTGGCTTTCATCCAGTCATAAATGTTAGGGGTAGTTCTCATGCCCATGTTGCTCTTCGGTGTGATGCGCGACCTCGACGAGTCGAGCCTGGCGGAGCTCGCCGATATTATCGGTGTCCCGCTCGCTGGGGAGCCTAGCGCGATCGTCCTGCCGACCGCGCCGCCGCCGCCGGCGGTCCCGCAGCCGCCGCAGCCGTCCACGAGTGCTCGCCCGTTCTACGACGCGCAGCCCGAGAGCGTGCGCCGCGTCATCGCTCGCCACTGGCCCCAGCAGACCTGGGAGCGCGCCGCGATGATCGGGCACTGTGAGTCCGGCTGGGTGAACAACGCCCACAACACGAACGGCGAGGATTCGCGCGGCTGGTGGCAAGTCAACGTCGTTCCGCAGGCGAACCCTGATCTCCTGGAGCTCGGGAACCTCTTCGACCCGAACGTCAACGCTCGCGCCGCTGTAAAGGTGTGGGCTAGACAGGGCTGGCGCGCGTGGCTAAACTGCGCCCGCCGCCTGGGTATCCCCGAGACAGGTCCAGGCGTCGCTTGACGGGAGGCCCCCTATGACAATGGATCGTCCTACGCTCAGCCCCGAGGAGCGCTCTTCGCTCCTCGCGGCTGAGCAGCCGCTACGGGTGGCGCGCGAGGTGATCGATGAGCTCGAGGAGCTCGGCGTGGACCTCAGCGCGGAGCGGGTGCAACTGGAGACTCAGGAGCGGCTCCGCTCCGGCATCCTGGGGCGCTTCTCGGCGAAGCGGACCCGCCGCCCCGCCCCGAACCAGTAATCCTCATGGTTGGCGAAGGTCGCCCGGCGGTGGTCGGCGCGGACCTGACGGCAGCGCGCGAGCTCCTCGCTGCGGTGGAGGAGCTCAACGGGACCGTACTAGTGGTCCGCCGCGCCTGGGTTCGGGCGCTGCTCCGCGAGACCGCTTTCATTCTGTCGCGCGTGGGGCAGAACCTCGCGACGCGCCCGCTCACTGAGCTATATCCGGACGACGACGACGAGGGGGCCTGAGTGCCTGCGACTGTGGCTCCTGGTGACACACTCGGCGCAATCGCAGCGGACGCGGGTATCAGTTTCGTGGCGCTCCTGGCGCTGCCTGGTAACGAGGGGTTCGCTGAGAACCCGGACCTCATCTTTCCGGGGCAGACCGTGATGCTGCCGGGCGATACTCCGCCGCCGCCGCTCTTCCCAGGCTTCGGCGGAGACCCGTTCACCGCAGGGCCGGGCGAGCCCCCGCCCATAGGGCCGGGCGAGCCGCTGATTGAACCGCCCCCTGTCATCCGCTCCTGGCCGGGCGAGCCGCTGCTGAATCAGCCGCAGCCGAGCATCCCCTCGATGATTGAACCGCGGCCCGGCAGCGGCGCCGTCGGCGGTCCCCCCGTGTTGTCGCTGCCCGGCCTCCCCAGCATCCCGAGGCCGAGCCTCCCGAGCTACCCCGGCGGATTGCTCAGCCTCCCGGACTTCCCGAGCCTGGGAGAGATTACAGGAGCTGTTAAGAGTTCTGTCGGTGGGCTGCTCGAGCAGGGCTGGGCGCTTGTGGACCCTGCGATCCAGGGCCTCGTCGGCGGTGTGAAGGCTGTCCTGGACGCTGTGGTCCCGACGCTGACCGACGTAGCGCTCGCGCTCGCGGGGGCAGTTAAGGACGGCCTCGAGTTCGTCGTGGGGAATATGGTCGAGCTCGGTGACTTCGCTGGCGCGCTGGCTGCGGCGCTCCTGACGCCCCTGGAGGCGCTTGTGGACCTCGTGGGGGGCAGGCTAGCAGACTTCCTCGCAGGCCTATTAGGAGCTATCGCAGCGGGGCTAGAGGCGATTACTGGGCCGCTGGAGCGCGCGGGCGTTGAGCGTCTGATATGACCTTTCCCCCGGCAGACCCGCTCGGCTCAAGCAATCCTTTTGAGACTCTGGCGCTTGCAATCGTGCAGGCGTTCGGTGCCGTCCTCGTCGCCGTCCCGTCCTCAGGTGCGGCCCGCGGCGAGGTGCTGCGCCAGACCGCGATGCAGAAGATCCGCCCGACGTTGGTGCCGGTTGGCGAGCTCCTGGAGCTCCAGCGCCGCGGAGTTGTGACCGACCAGGAGTGGGTTAATAGCCTGGCGCGGTACGGTTTCACGGACCGGGCGATCGAGGCGCTCGGTGAGCTCAGGAAGACGCTCCTGGACGCGCCGACCATCATCGAGCTTTTGCGCCGTGAGGACCTCGATGAGGCGGAGGCGGTCGCGCGGCTGAGCGACCTCGGCTATACCGAAACATCGAGCCTTATGCTGCGCCGGCTGACGGAGACACTGCCACCGCTTCAGGACGTGCTGCGCTGGGCCGTGCGCGAAGTGTTCACGCCGGAGATTCGGCAGCGCTTCCAACTGGACGAGGACTTCCCCGCCGATGTGCTGCCGTTCGCTCGGCGGCTCGGCTTCTCTGACGAGAACACCCGTAACGAGTGGGCTTCGCATTGGGTGTTGCCGTCGCTGACCGCCGGCTACGAGATGCTACACAGGGCACCTGAGACCGGCATTACAGAACAAGACCTTGATCTCCTGCTCCGGGCGCAAGACGTAATGCCCTTCTGGCGTGAGCCGTTGAAGGCGATCGCGTTTCGCCCCTGGACCCGTGTTGATGTGCGCCGGATGCACAAGCTCGGCGTGCTCGACGACGCTGCACTAGTGCGCGCTTATCTGGACCTCGGCTTCGACCAGACGCGGGCCGAGGGCCTCGCGGATTTCACGGTGCGACTCAACAGTGATGAGGCCGACGCCGGCGCGGAGCCGTTCCGCGCGAGCCTGCGGAGCCGCGCTCAATCGCTCTTCCTGGCGGGTGTGATCGGCGAGCAAGAGCTAGGGACCATCCTCGCGGACCTTGGGCATACCGCCGACCAGGTGGCGGCGTTCGTTGCGGAATCCGCGTTCGTGTTGGAGGCGGAATCGGCCCAGGACGTGCGGCAAGCGGTCCGCGGGCTCTTCGTGCGCGGCTTCTGGACCGAGGAGCAGGCGATGGCGCGGCTCCTGGACCTCGGCTTCGACCAGGCCGAGATTCGCCGACTCTTCGGGACGTGGGAGCTCGAGCGCGAGCTCCGCGAGGAGACCGCGGCGGAGGCTTCCCAGCGCGACCTATCGAAGACCGACGTACTCGGAGCGTTCCGGGACGCCCTCATCGACCGGCAGGAGGCTGCCGAGTTCCTTGACCTCCTCGGCTTTGACCGTGCAGAGCAGGAGGTACTGCTAGACCGGGAGACGTTGAAGCGAGCGACCGAGGTTCGCGCGCGTGTGGAGCGGACACAACGATCGCTCTTCCTGGCGGGCCGTAGGACGCCCTCTGACGTTCGCAGCAGGCTAGGTGAGGCCGGGATACCGGCGGAGCGCATCGAGGCCTTGATTGCCGACTGGGAGGCCGAGCGAGAGGCCCGGACGCCCGAGCTCACGACCGCACAGATTCAACGCGCCTTCGCCCGTAAGCTGCTCCCCCGTGAGCAGGCTGCCGCGCGGCTCGATGAGGCCGGCTACAGCATCGAGGACCGGGATATTCTGCTCGACCTGGCACAGAACCCGCAGGACGTGGAAGAGGGAGCGTAGACAATGGCATCGCGCGAGGTGGAGGCACTGAGGCGGACTGTGGAGATGACGCGCAAGCTCATCGACAGGCCCCCTATCAACGCAGGGCTCAACGAGGAGCTCGAGGCCGCGGAGGATGAGCGGCGGAGGGCTGACAATGGAGATCGCTGACGGACTCGTCGCGACGATCGACAGGGGCGGGGTGGTCGCTGTCGCGATCCTCCTGGTGTGGCGGCTCGAGCGCCGCATGGAGGTGCTCGCTCAGTGTATGCGCGCCCTTGTCCGTGAGCTCGAGTCAGACCACCGCAAGAGCTAACCCCGCGGCGGCGGAGACGGGACCGCTGCGGTGGTTTCACCCTTCGGCGCAGCCTTCCGAGGCACCCTCGCTGAGACGTTGCGGACGTTCGTGGGCGGGGCGTTCGGACCGCCTGCGGGCGGCCCCGCGCGGCTGCGCTTTCAGACCCTCAGCATCCGTGAGGTGGCTCGGCGTACGGGCTTCCCCCGCTCGACGCTCCAGGACTTCCTGGCGGACCCGATGCGCACGCGCGCTAGCACTGTCGATCGGCTCGCGGGGCTGCTCGACGACTCGCGGCTACAGATTCGCGCCCGCGGCGTGAATACCGAGTTCATCGACGCGCCCCGCTTCACGCGCGAGACGATCGCGGACCTGGTTCCGCCGGACGACGCTACCGCGGTACGGGTGATCTCTGACCGCCAGACCTCGCCGGGCCGCGATTACTCCTCGACGCCATGGCTCAGCCTCGGCGACTTCGATAGTGTTGACGACGCGCTCGCGTTCTCCGGGATACCGCCAGAAGGCGTGGTTCGCGTCATCTTCGATGTGAGCTAGTCGGTGTTGACCCCGCCCCTGGAGGCGATGAGAGAGGGCCTCTTAAGGGAAGTGGACTTAGGCGAAGAGCGCGCGGCCTGGCTGTGGCTATTCAACTATGTAGAGGCCTATCCGAGCGACGGGTTCATGGCTCCGTTGAAGCCCCCGAAGCGGGACGATAAGCCTCGCCGGCTCATCGTGTGCGACCTCGACCCGACTGCCGAAGATTACACGCCAGACGCGAAGCTCCGAGCCGTTCGCTGGTGCGATGGTGTTGACGTGCATGTCATCGACCAGGGCAGCCCCGAAGAGCTCGGCGAGCAGTTCGCCCAAAGCATGCTTACACATCGCACACGCGGCCACCTGATCGCCTTCTGGCGCGGGGCTGACTATGCCTTCCACGTCATCCTCCGAACATGGGCGAGGGGCCTGCTCGGAGCAGGGTACACGGTGCAGCCGCTCGCGGCGGGGGCGTCGCTCCGGGCGCTCATCATTCGCCGCGGCGGGCATTCGTGGATGCTCTGCGACGTGGGCACTATGACAGGGCTAACTGGCGTTGAGCTCGGCGACTTCCTGCGGACGTTCGCCCCGAAGTACCGGCTGCGGCTCGACGTGCTTATGGCGCTCTGGTCGGCCTTACGTTCATACCAGCGGACCACACTTGATCTCTTCGGAGCGCACCTATCGCCTACCGTGAGCCGCTCGGCGGTCCGGGCCGCTACGCGCACGCTCGGCTTCTATGAATGGCTCTGGAGGCCCTCGCCGCTGCTGGTGGCGATGTGCCGGACCGGGGCGGCCTATCGCGGCGGCTACGCTTTCGCGCACCGCTTCGAGGGACAGGCCTACCGGGCGGATATCCGCAAGGCTTACACGGCGGCCCTCGAGGCGGACCTCCCGCGCCGGGCAGCGCTCGGCTCGGCGGGCATCTGGCCCCACGAGAGGCCGGGCCTCTACCTCACGCATATCAGGGGGCCTGGTCGAGCGCCCATCTATATCGGCAAGTGGACCGGCTTCGAGGGCGGCTTCGAGGCGCTCTATTGGAATGGCGGAGAGGCGCTCGCCTTCGTTCCGACCTCGGAGTATGCGGGGCTGCGGCGGCTCGGCTACCGCGTTGAAGGTGGATGGGGCTTCACCTGGTCGCGCACGTTCGGCTTCCGCCGCTTCGTCCAACAGATCCGCGAGCTCCTCAGCACCGCGGAGCCGGGCAGCCAGCGCGAGACTGTGGCGAAGCTCTTTGGCGTGAGCGTCTATGGCAAGCTCGCCGAGCGTCCCGAGCGGACCGACGTGATGATGGCTCTGGAGCGCCCAGGCGACGACTGGCGGCCCTACACGGACGAGATCGGGGTGGAAGTGCCGTTCCTATGGGAGCGGCATCACACGGTCCACCGAGCGCACCAGCACGTAGACGTTGCTGCCGTCATTACTGGCAAGGTTCGGGGGCAGCTCTACAGTGCAATCGCCGACGTGCTCGACGCGGGGGGCGATGTACCGCATGCCGACACGGACGGACTGCTTTCGACGATCGACCCGCGCGGGGTGCTCCCGGAAGACGGCGGGGAGCTCGGTGACTGGCGGCTGGACCCTGGGCCGGCGGATGCCGCGGTGTGGGGACACAAGGCCTACGCATTTGGCGAGGACGTGCGCGTCGCCGGGATGCGCGGACTCTCGCGCGACGACGCCCGCCGGCTGGCACAGGGTGAGTCAATGGTGGTCGAGTGGACACAAACGAGGGGCGCTCCGTGGAGCGCCCCCCTGCGTGAACCGTTGCGCCGGACCGCTCGGCCTACCGCCTGAACAGCCAGCCCAACCCGAACGCTGCGCCCGCCGCGAGCAGGCTCCAGAACGCGACGACGAACACGAGTTCGCCCAGGCCGGTCTGCTCCGTCACGCTAGAGTGCCGGCACGTCGTCGGCTGGTGCCTCAACGTCGAGCAGCACATGGACGTTACCCTCTCGAGCTACTCGCAAGACTAGAGGCGGGCTGAGCTCAGTGCCGACCTCATCCGCGGCGAGCCAGTTGGTGAGCGTGCGGACGACGGCTTCGCCGAACGCGACGACGCGGAGCCCGCGGTCCGAGACCTCGCCACTCTCCACGTCTTCCAGTACGTCTAGCGTGAGCTCGGCGTAGGGGGCTTTCAGGCTGCGGGACTCGCCCAGGTAGACGCGCCGAATGGCGATTACCTGGTCCATAAGCTCTTCCAGTGGCGTGACAGGGCCCCCGACTCCGCGGCTCGCGAGTGTGCGATAGCGTGGCATTTACTCATCTCCCGTCATGGTCGCTGGTATTGACTGGCGCTTCGTCTTCCGCTTGCTGGTGTCCTTCCTGCGCGGCTTGGGCCGCTCGTACGTGCGCCGCTCGCCGGCGCGGACGCCCGATGCGTTCTCTCGCATCCAGAGCCACTGGTCAACCTGGTTGACGATGTTCACGTCGAGGGCCACATCGATCGCCCCCGCGAGGCAGCGCCAGCACGCGGGGACGCCCGCGCGACGATTGCCCGCTGGTGTGAAGGTGTGCAGCGCGACGCCGCGCCGCGACTCTCCGCAGATGGCGCAGACCAGCTCGGCAGGCTCGCCCAGCGCAAGCTGCACTATGCCCGCTGTCATCGGACCGGATGCGGATAGCTCGTCCGCGAGGCCCACGCGTGCTCGCGCTTCGTCTTACGGAGCTGCTCGCTGACGTATGCCCCCGCGCATTCCATGAAGTGCTCGAGTTCGGCGTCGCCCATCCTCAGGAGGATGACGGTATCGAGCCCGCCGCCGCGGAGTTCAAGCACGAGGTGGCCCGGCGTTTCAGAGCGTATCCGTATCTGCGTCTGAGGCGTAATGTCCGCCTCGATTTGGACCATCATCTAGAACCCTCTTTCTGTTGCTGGTGGACCTTTCGGAATGTGGCAGCTACAGGAGCAGCGCATCCCGACGACTTCAGTGCGGTCCATGCTCTCCTGCACGTATGCATAGTTACAGCTGCGATG
>JAQBVH010000102.1 GCA_027623615.1 Planctomycetota bacterium
CCGTTGGGACCTGGCGCTGCCGCGGACGACGAGCCCGAATCCGTACTTCACCGGTGGGGTGCGCTTCCTCGACCCCGGGCGCTATCAGGTCCGCGTGAACGGCGAGGACCTCGAACTCCTGGGGGAGCTCGAGGTCCGCTGAGTCGGTACGGGCGACGGCGCTCTCAGGCGTCGATGCGTCGGTAGGCCGCGAGCAGGGCCGCGAGGCCTTCCTCGCCCTGCTTGCTGCAGCCGTGCTCCATGCCGATGATCCCGGTGAACTTCTTCTCGCGCAGCCACTTGGTGAGCGCGACGTAGTCGAGGTTGCCGGTGCCCGGCTCCTTGCGGCCGGGGGAGGCGCCGTACTGGATGTAGCTGACCTGGTCCCAGCACTTCTCGGCGTTCTCGATCAGCTTCTTGCCGTTGCCGATCTCACCCTCGTGATAGAAGTCCGCGAGCAGCTTGCACGACTTGCGGTCGACGAGCTTGGCGAGCAGGTGGCCGTCCTCGAACGAACGCAGGAGCGGCGGGCCTCCGCTGACCCCGTGGGAGAGCGGCTCCATGGCGAGGATGATGCCCTGCTCCTCGACGATGTCGCAGCAGCGCTTCAGCATGTCGACCGACTTGGCGATCTGCTCCTCGCGCGGCGCGGAGTCGTCCCGGGGACCCGGGATCATGGTCATGTTCGTCTGGCCCGTGCGCTTGGCCATCGCCACACCAGCGCGCATGTCCTTGAGGATCTTCGCCGCGCCCTCCTCGGTCGGGTCGTAGAACTTCACGCCGTGGCCGCCAGTGATGACGGCGACGCCGAGCTCGATGCCCTTGTCCTTGCAGAACTCGGCGATCTTCTCCTGCATCTCGGGCTTCACGCCCGACAGCCCGTTCTCCTCCCAGGCTCGGAAGCCGAGGTCGTGGGCGAACTGAAGTTGCTCGAGCCAGTCACCGGGCGCGGTTGGGAGCAGGTTCTTGTGGGGCGCGAACTTGGCCTTGAACGGCTCCGCTGCGCGGGTTGCGCCGAACGACAGGCCGGAGGCCAGCGCGGCGACGGAGCCACCAGTGAGTGTGCAGAATGTGCGTCGGTCCATGCGCGTCAGTTCACCACGAGGCCGGTCCTCCGGACAGGGGAATCGCTGGAAGGGCCCGGCCACGACCCGTTTCGCGCGGCAGCTAACTCAGGTGCGAGAGGGTCGCAGCCGCCAGTGTGAGGGTGAGGAAGAACCCGCACGCATCGGTCACCGTCGTCAGCAGCGGCCCCGACGCCAGCGCCGGGTCCTTGCCCAGCCGGGTCAGGAGCAGCGGGACCCCGCCGCCGATGCAGACCGACACCAGCGTGTTGATCGCGAGGGCGCCGCCCGCGACCAGCCCCAGCCACGGGTTACCCGACCACGCCCAGGCAGCCGCGCCGAGCAGGAGGCCGAGCGCCGATCCGTTGATCAGCCCTGCCGTCAGCTCCTTGACGAGCACGCGCCCGATGTCCCTGGGCGTGATCACACCCAGCATCAGCTCGCGCATGCTGACCGCCGCCGCCTGGTTGCCGGAGCAGCCGCTCATGTCCGAGATGATCGGCAGGAACACCGCGAGGGCGATCACGGTCTGCAGGGTCTCCTGGTGCAGGGCGATCACGCTCGCGGCGACCAGGTTGAGCAGCACGTTGACCGACAGCCACGCGAGGCGCCGGCGCGACCGGAGCAGCACGGGCATGCTGCGCAGCTCCTCCCCGCCGACGATGCCCTGACTGACCCGAAAGGTCTCCTCGCTCTGGTCGGCGACCGCGTGATCGACCGCCGACTGGCGCACGACGCCGACGAGCAGCCCGTCATTGTCGACCACCGGGGCGCCGAAGAGACGGTGCTCGTCGAAGAACGCGACCAGGTCCCGCAGGTCGGCGTCGGCGTTGATGCGGTGGGGGTTGGAGATGATCAGGTCGGCGATGGGCCTCGCCGGCCGAGCGAGGAGCAGATCGCGCAGCCGCAGCACACCCGCCAGCCGCCCCTCGAGGCTGCACACGTAGCCGTACTGCACGTCGAACTGGGCGTAGCGCTCACCGTTCTGCTGGAGATCGGCGAGCACCTCACCCGCGGTCATCGCCATGTCGTAGCGCAGGTACTCGGAGAACATCAGGCTGCCGACCGTGCCCTCGGGGTAGGCGGCCAGGGCGCGCAGCTCCTCCGCCTGGACCCGGGGCATCTCCGCCAGGATCGCCTCTGCCTCGGCCTCGTCGATCTCGCCGATCAGGTCGGCGCGCTCGTCACTGGGGAGCTCCTCGAGGATGCGCGCGGCGGTCTCCGGCGCGAGGTGCTCGAGGGCGTCGACCGCCTGGGCCTCAGGGATGCGGTCGAGCAGCTCGGCCGCCTGGTCCGGTTGGACGAAGGCGAGCAGGGTGCTGCGCTGGTCCTCGGAGAGACGTGAGACTCCGCGCACGACCTCGAGGGCGGAGAGGTCGCGGAGGCCTTGCTCGAGCGCCTCGCGGTCGCCCGCATCGAGGAGGTCGATCAGTCGCCGCCAGGGCTGGTGCTGAGTATCGGAGGACACGGGCGCGGGACCGGTCTAACACACTGCGACCGCCGAGGGTCATCCGTCGACGAACGGACTCAGTTCTCTTCCCTGTTCCAGTACACCTTCAGGTTCTTCGTGGAGCGCCCAGCGGCGACGATGTCCACGCGGCCGTCTCCGTCCAGGTCGGCCAGGCGCAGGTCCTCGGTCGCCATGCCGCCGCGGTCGATCCAGGACCCCTTCCACTCGCCACCAGGCGTGCGCTGGAAGAGCTTGATGCCGACCTCGCCGTCCGGGTTCGGCTCGCGCCAGCCCGCGACGATCTCCTGGCCGGCGTCGCCGACGAGGTCCGCGACCGCGATCGCGTGACCGCCCCGGAGGGTGTCGTCCAGGAGCGTGGGGATGAAGGTCCCGTCCATGGCCTCGTGGTGGACGAGCAGCCGGTTGCCGTGGAAGGGCGCGATCGTCGCGACGAAGCGCGTCCCGTCGGCGTGGCGGCCCATGCGAATCTCGCCGCCGCCCTCGAGCCCCTCGAGCCGGCGTCGACTCCACCCAGCCTCGGCGCGCTCGATCAGGAGCGCGCCCTCGAGGCCGATGAAGAGCACCTCCTCCGCCTCCGTCTCCGGTTCCCACTGGCAGCTGTCGAGGTTGTGGGTCACGTGCAGCGTGTCGTCGAGCAGCGTGGTCGACCAGGGTTGGGTCGGATCGGCGGGGGGACGGTAGGCGAGCAGGCGCACGCCTGCTCCCTGGGCGTTCTTGTTCCCGCGGCCGTGCAGGGGCGCGACCACCAGGTCGCAGCGCCCCTCGCCGACGCGCACCCAGCGCATGCGATGGACGGTGGGCTCGTGGGGGAGGGCGATGGGTGCCCAGGGCTGGGTGCGGTCCTGCGGGGCCACGAGGTAGTGGATCGACCCCGAGGTCTGCGTGTCCCCCGGGTTCCAGGCCCCGCCCACGGCCACCTCGACCTTGCCGTCGCCGTCCAGATCCCGGGCCGCGATGCAGACGTTGTCGCGCTCGGTAAGGTCCCGGGCCAGGACGTGGCGATCCCACTTCGGGCTCCTGTACCAGGCCAGCTCCCGCTTGTCGGCCACCAGGAGGTCCGGTCGGCCGTCCCCGTCCACGTCCCCGATCGCGACCCCGTAGCCGATCTCGAGCTGGCCGACGGTCTCCTCCTGAAACGAGGAATCCTGAAAAATGGGGGTTGACGCGAGGAGGAGCAGGGTGAGCGGGAGCATTGGCTACGTGAAGGTACCGCCAGACTTCGACAGGACAGCCCACCAGAGCCTTTAGGTGCGCCGCCGTGTCGTGTATTCTTTTGCCCAATGGCCAAATCGTCTCCCCAAACCTTCGCGAAACGTCAACGCGAGCGGCGCAAGCAGCTCAAGCGGCAGGAGAAGCTCGAACAGCGCCTCGTCCGCGCCGAGGAGAAGCGCCGCGCCAAGTGCGAGGCCGAGGGGATTCCCTATGAGCCCAGGAACAAGTGGGTCCAGGACGAGGACGGCTACTACTACTACTGATCCCTGGCTGCTGAGCCAAGATCTGTGGTCCGCCTCGCGCTGCAATGGAGCCCGCTCCTGGCGGAGCGCTGAGGCCTGGTCGGCGCGCTGCAGCCCGCGAGCCGGTGAGCGACGCTCCGGGTCATTTCTTCACGGTCGCGAAGGCGCGCAGCTCCGCTTCGTGGGCGACGAGGGCCTCGGTCAGCGTAGTGACCTGTTTGCGCCGTAGCCTGCCCGCGATCAAGGCCTTCTTGAGCTCTGCGTGAGCGGCGGCCACGGGCGCGCACTCCCCGTCGACCAGGAACGCGACGAGGAGGCCGACCTCGATCAGGAGTCGGCGGGCGTCGTCCTGGTTGTCCGGGTCGAGCTGGAATGCGAAGACCTGATCCAGCGGGCGCAGGCCTCCGAGCAGGTCCATGTTCTCGATGGACCAGCGGCGAGTCCACCAGCGGTCGCCGCCTGGGGGCACGGTCGTGTCCTCGTAGAAACGCTCGGCGTAGACTGCCGCGCCCCAGCGCAACCAGGCGGGCAGCTGCTTCTCGGCTTCGAACTCGGTGAAGTAGTCGTCCTTGGGCCAGGCCTTGGTCGCCTTGGGGCTCGGGTCGAGGGCATCCACGTAGGAGAGACCCACAGCGATCCGCGCGGAGTGCACGCCGTACGCGTCACCGCTCGGGTAGTCCGCATCCCACAGGCCGACGCCCATGCCGGCGTAGCTCGGCTTGCCACCGGCTTGGGGGAACCAGCTCTCAGCGAAGAACGCGTTGTGCACCAGGTGCAGGCGCGCGATGTGCGAGGGTGGGCGGCGCCCGTCGGGCTCGCCGAAGGCGAAGCGGTCGAACTGCTCCTCGATGCGCAGCAGAGTGACGTCGAGGGGCAGGGCCGGGGCGGCGCCGAAGACCTTGCGCATGTCCTCGATCGCGAGCTCCATGTGTCCGCGCGCCTTCAGGGCCACGGCGCGATCGGTGGTCGCGTGCAGGCGCACCCGCGCGCCGGGGATGTGCCACATCGAACCGATGTTGGCGCGGCGCCGATCGGCGACGGTCAGGTCGACCCACTCGCCGTCGACACGCCACAGGCCCTGATCGATGCGATCGGTCTGGTCGGGCGGGATCCAGTCGAGGTCCTGCCGCTTCCACCCGTTGGCCAGGCGCTTGCGCTCGGCGCTGGTGAGCCACTCGCCGGTCTCCTGGTCCTTGACGAGCCCCTTGCTGAGGTTCGCGCGCTCGCTGGGATGCATCCAGAGACCCTGGTACTCGACCCAGCCCCGCGCCGCGGCGGCCCCGGGCTCCTGGCTCGCGGTGAAGCGATCGAGGGCGGCCTGCGAGGTGAACCACTGCACCGACGACCAGCGGTGGCCAAGCGCGGCGCGCGCAGCCTTGTGATCTGGCTCGAGGCGCAGGATGCGCCGTAGCACGCTGACGCTCTGGTGCCCGAGCTGCTGGCCGGTGCACCAGACGTGCAGGGCCCAGAGGGCGTCGAGCGAGCCCTCCGCCGTCGCCAGCTTCTGGTGGAACTCCGCGTTGTCCGCGATGGGGGTGGGCTCGGGCCAGAGCGCGCCCTGGCCCAGGTCGAGGACCAACTCGGCGGTGTAGATGCAGCCGGCGTCGCTGGTGCCGTCGTGCAGGCGATCGAGCGTCAGCGCGAGGTTGCGGGGCACCACGGTCGTGCCCTCCTTGCCGCCCGCGATCACCCGAACCGGCTGATCGAGATCGACCAGGCGGTCGTTCAGGTACAGGACGATGCGTGAGGCGCCCTTCGCCTCGAGGCGGATGGTGTTCGTCTTGCGATCCGCGCGCGCGGTCAGCACGGGCTTGACCTCGGACGGCGTGACGCGCATCCAGCCGGAGCGTACGGGGAAGGGCTCGCCGACCGCGATGCGAATGCGCTCGGGCGCGACCTTGCGCGGGCTCAGGCCCATCCAACGCCAGGCGTCCAGCTCGCCGCCCAGGGGCCTGAGCACGCAGTGTTCGAAGCCCATGCCGGTCGCCGCCTCGACGAACGCCGTGGCCCGCGCGCCGCCACCCGCCAGGTAGACGGGCAGGTTGCCGAAGTTGTCCGGGGCGAGCTCCGCGGCGTCGCCGGTCAGCCCGACGATGCCGGCGAAGCGCTGCGGCGTGGTGTTGCCGGCGTGCAGCGCCGCGGCCACGCCGGCGCCTCGGCCGGCGACGAAGATGCGGTCGGGGGCGACGGCGAAGTTCTCGACGGCGATGCGCGTGGCGGTCAGTACGTGGCAGAGCCCGCCGGGGAGCGCGTTGACCATGACCTGGTGCCAGTCGTCCGGATCCTCGGGCATGGCCACGACGACCACGATGGCGTTCTCCTTGACCAGCTGGGAGGACCAGAAGTCGCGCAGGTGATCCGGTGGCGTCTCGCCCTCGTCGGGGATCGCCAGGATCAGGGGGTAGGTGCGCTTCTCGTCGTAGTCGCGCGGGACGCGGTAGGTGTACTCGAGGGGCGCGCGGGCGAACGCGCCCTCGGCGTGGACAGCGTCGGTGACCTTGCCTGTGCGGACGGAGCCGAGGGTCTGGGCGCGCGCGAGCTGGACGGCCCGCTCGAGGTCCGCGACCTGGCTGAGGGGATCTCGGTCAGGGAACGTCTGCTTCAGGGCAGACTCGACGGCGGCGCGTGCGTCATCGATCCCGTCCTGGCCCTTCGCGCGGGCGGCGAAGTACGCCGCCAAGGCCTCGGACAGGCCGGCGAGGGCCTTGTCGTCGAGGCGCTGGTCCTGGTGGAACAGGACCGGCGCCGCGCTGGGGCTGAGGGGGGCCGCGGCGGGGGAGAGCAGGGGCAGCAGTGCGAGCGCGGTGAACATGGGATCTCCAGGCCGCCCTAGTCTCGGGTCCTCCCCCGGTCACAGCCAGGAAACTCCGGAGTGGTCCGGCGGGTCTGGAGGGTAAGGACATCTGCGGAGGGCAACCCGGGCCGCAGCCCGTTACGGTCGGGCGCCATGAATGCCACCGCCGCGCTGCGAACCCTGGAGCGGGGCGGCGCCGACGTCGATGCTGCCGACCTCGTCCGGCTGCTCGCCGCCGCGCGCCTGCCCAACGCCCGCCAGGTGCTGGCCCTGCACGAGGAACTCCTGCGCCGTCGCGCGCAGCCCCCTGACGCCGACACCCTCGAGGCCGTCGAGGCTGCCCTGGCGGGGTTTGGGGACCGCCTCGACGTCCGCGCGCTGCGCCGCGAACTGCGGGACTCGGGCGTGGCGGGGACGGACCTCGTGTTCCCGTTCTACTGGCTGACGGCGCGCTGGCTGCTCGCGCGCTGGCCGGACGCCCTGCGCGTTGAGTGGTCGGAGTTCGAGCGCGCGAAGCAGTTGCGGGACGTGTTGTACGTTCTCCAGCCCGTGGCGGAGGCGGCCGCTCTTGACGACGAGGGGACCAAGGTGCGTCGGCTGGTCGAGGTGCTGCGCGGCCCGGACGAGACCGACGCGGTCTACCTCCTGCGGCGCTTCACGGCCCTCGAGGTCACGCACGCCGCCCGCGAGCGGCTGTACGAGCAGCTGGACATGCCGGTCCGTCTCGTCGCCGGCGCAGGCACACCGGCGCGCACCCACGAGCGCTGGGACGGGGCGCGGGTCGTGCTCGACAGACCCCCCTGGCCCGCCGGGCGGCCCGACCTGCGCCGTGCGGCCCGGAGCCTGAAGTTCCGCGTGCGCACGGTCGAGCGCGAGGAGGGCCAGCGCCTGATCGACCTGGCCAACAGCTGCATGGTCACGCGCCAGCGCGACCTCTACGCGTTCCTGAACGCGGCGCCGGACGACGTGCGCGTCGTCGACTTCGGCGACGGCCTGCAGTTCGCGTGCCTGGGCGTGGTGCCCGCCGGGCGCATCGTGCTCGAGGCCGTCTACGGCTTCCTCACCCTGCTCAACGGCGTGCCGATCGGTTACGTGCTGTGCAGCGCCCTCTACGAGTCGTCCGAGGTGGCCTACAACGTCTTCGAGGCCTTCCGCGGCGCGGGCGCAGCGCAGGTGTACGCGCGGGTGCTGGCCATGCTGCACGGCCTCTTCGGATCAACCAGCTTCGCGGTCGATCCCTACCAGCTCGGCCACAGGAACGCCGAGGGCCAGGCGTCGGGCGCGTGGTGGTTCTACTACAAGCTAGGCTTCCGCCCGGACGACCCCGGCGTGCGCGCCCTGGTCGACGAGGAGCTCGCCCGTCTGGAGGCCGACCCCGGGCAGCGCACCTCCCGCGCGCGTCTCAATCAGCTGGCGGCGAAGCCGATGCTGCTCCACCTCGGCCGGCCGCGGGCCGACGTCCTCGGCCGGCTCGACCTGGGCTGCATCGGCCGCCATGTGAGCCGCCACCTGGCCCGCATCGGCGGCGCGGACCGCGAGGG
>JAQBVH010000103.1 GCA_027623615.1 Planctomycetota bacterium
TCATCGGGGCTTCAATTGCGACTTCTTGAGGCCGGTTGTCAAAACCGCCATTGCCTGGGCCCCCGCCGGGGGCCTGTGCACTCCTTTCCGGGTCGCCACGCGGCCCCCTCTCGGGAGATAGGATGAAGCCATGACCACGCCCGACGCACACGCGACGCCGCGCGCCCTGCGCCTGACCGCTGTCCTCTTGACCTTACCTGTCGTCCTGGCCGCCTGTGGCGGCGATGGCGGCGCCGGTGAGGAGGGGAGCAAGGAGACCTCGAGGGGGGACACGGCGACGGGCGCAAAACCCCACGTCGACTTCTGGGACGCCGCCCAGACCCTGAAGAAGGAGGAGGG
Source organism: Planctomycetota bacterium (assembly GCA_027623615.1). GTDB lineage: Bacteria > Planctomycetota > UBA1135 > UBA1135 > JALWOP01. Next base: position 340 of record JAQBVH010000103.1, read on the forward strand.
CACCCTCGTCTGGGGCAAGCTCGAAGGCGACTGGAAGGAGTGGCATCAGGACGGCTCCCTGAGCGTCACCGGCCAGTACGAAGGCGGCCAACGCGTCGGCGTTTGGGAGACCCGCAACCCTGACTCCGTGGTCGTGAAACGCACGCGCTTCCAGGGTGGTGTGGAGGAGGGTCTCGAGGAGCAGTTCTATCCCTCCGGCGCCAAGCGCGCGCGGGCCACCTACAAGGCTGGTGTTCCTAGCGGTACCTGGGAGGGCTTCTACGAATCCGGCAGCGTCAGCGAGCGCGTGGTTCACGATGAGCTTGGCCGCAAGGTGCACTCGAAGGGCTTCTTCGAGGACGGCTCCCTGTTCCACGAGACGGTGATCGCCTCGGAGACCGGCAACGGGGAGCTCAAGGAGTTCTTCCCAACAGGTGAGAAGGCGCGCGAGGCCACGTACACCGAGTGGTTGATCCACGGGATCGACACTCGCTACCACGAGATCGGTGCGGTCCGCATGGAGGAGACCTGGGACCGCGGCCAGCGTGTCGGCATCAGTCGCACGTTCCACCCCACCGGGGACCTGGCGGCCGAGGGCGAGCGCGTCAACGACCTGCGTGTCGGCGTGTGGCACGAGTTCCACCTCAACGGCAAGCTGCGTATGGAGGGCCGGTACAACGCCCAGGGACAACGCGCCGGCGAGTGGCGTCAGTGGCACGAGAACGAGGCGCTCAAGGCGGTCGTGATCTACAAGGCCAACGCGATGGCTGGTCTGGTCCAGGAATGGCACCCGAACGGGAAGCGCAAGGCCTTCGGCAATCTGGTCACCCCCAACCGCCGTGGTGGGCCGTGGTTCTTCTGGTCCGAGGACGGCGAGCTGGACGTCGCGCAGACAGCTCACTACTCCGGTGAACAGCGCGTGGGGGACCTGACCGAGGAGGAGCTGGCCAAGGCAGTCGAAATCGCCGCGGACCCCACGCCCCTGCTCCCGGCTCTGCCCGAGGGAGGCGCCCCGAAGGGGAACTGAGCGCCCGAGCGCACACCCGAGGGGGGCCGGATCACGGGATCCGCGCCCCCTTCTTCGTCCGGCCCGGGTCCCGTCGGCGTCGATGGACATGGGCTGTGTCGGCCGGCATGATCCCGGCCATGACCACCGCCAGTGAGCTGCGCACCGACGCCGAAGTCTGGGCTGCCATCGACGCCGAGGGGGCCCGTCAGGAGGCCCAGCTCGAGCTGATCGCCTCCGAGAACCACGCCTCCGCCGAGGTGATCGCGGCGATCGGCACGACCCTCACGAACAAGTACGCCGAGGGCTACCCCGGCAGGCGCTACTACGGGGGCTGTGAGCACGTCGATACGGTCGAGAACCTCGCGCGCGCGCGGGCCAAGTCGCTGTTCGGCGCGGGCTACGCGAACGTTCAGGCGCACAGTGGGACCCAGGCCAACATCGCCGCGTTGATGGCGCTGTGCGAGCCTGGTCAGCGCGTGCTGGCCATGGATCTCAACCACGGCGGACATCTCTCCCACGGGCACCCGAAGAACTTCTCGGGGGTGTTCTACGAGTTCCACCACTACGGGCTCGACCGCGACAGCGAGCGCCTCGACATGGAGGCGATCGCTGCCCAGGCGCGCGAGGTGCGGCCGCACGTGCTCCTGGCCGGCGCGTCGGCCTACTCGCGCACGATCGACTTCGCGGCCTTCCGCGTGATCGCGGACGAGGTGGGGGCCAAGCTCCTCGTCGACCAGGCGCACATCGCGGGCCTCGTCGCAGCGGGCGTGCACCCATCGCCAGTGCCCTTCGCGGACCTGGTCACGATGACGACCCACAAGACCCTGCGCGGTCCCCGGGGCGGCATGATCGTCACCAACGACCTGGAGTGGCTGAAGAAGGTCAACACCGCGGTCTTCCCCGGCGGCCAGGGCGGTCCCCTGATGCACGTGATCGCGGCGAAGGCGATCGCCCTACGCGAGGCGGCCGAGCCCTCCTTCGTGGACTACCAGAAGCAGGTCGTGACCAACGCCGCCACGCTGGCCGACGCGCTCACAGCCGGCGGACTGCGCATCGTGTCGGGCGGCACGGACAACCACCTGATGCTGGTCGACGTCGGCGCCGCCGGCATCAGCGGGGCGGCCGCCGAGAACGCGCTGCATGACGTGGACCTGACCTGCAACAAGAACCTGATCCCCTTCGACCAGCGACCGCCGATGGAGGCCTCGGGCATCCGCCTGGGCACCGCCGCGATCACCACGCGCGGTCTGGTCGAGGAGCACATGCAGCGCCTGGCGGGCTGGATCTGCGCGCGGCTCGAGGCTCCGGACGATGAGGTCGTTGCGCAGCGCATCCGGTCAGAGGTCGCGGATACCGCGGCGGAGTTCCCGATCTATCGATGAGCTCCCTCGAGGCCGTCCTCTTCGATCTCGACGGGACCCTGCTCGACTCGATCGACCTGATCGTCGCCTCGTTCGAGCACACCCTCCGGGAGGCGGACCTCGCGCCCAGGTCCCGCCAGCAGATCCTGGCCGAGATCGGGCGCCCGCTGCTGAGGGTGTTCCCCGAGTGGTCTGGAGCTCCGCAGCGCACCCAGGAGCTGATCGCGATCTTCCGTGAGTGGAACCTCGACCACCACGACGAGCTCGCCCGGCCCTTCCCGGGGGTCGTCGACGCGGTCGCGCAGCTGCGCAGTGCGGGGATGCGCATGGGCGTCGTCACGAGCAAGCTCTCCGACAGCGCACGCCGGGGTTTGGCGTTGTGTGGCGTCGAGGACGCGATGGAGGTCCTGATCGCCTGCGACGACGTGGAGCGACACAAGCCGGACCCGCTGCCCGTGCTCCTGGGTTGCGAGCGCTTGGGTGTGGCGCCCGAGCGCTGCGCCTATGTGGGCGACGCAGTCGTCGACCTGCTCGCAGGCCGCGCGGCGGGTGTGCAGACGGCCGGGGTGGGGTGGGGTTCCGAGACCGCGCACGAGCTGCTTGCGCACGAGCCGGATTGGTGGTTCGAGCGGCCCAGCGACTGGAGTCAGCTCCTGGCCCCTGCTGGCGCGTAGAGCGCCTGCGCAGGGATCGGCGAGCCGCACTGGGGTGTGGCGACCCCGTCGTGGCCGCCTAGGTCGAAACGGCAAGCGAAACCTGACCCACCCTGATCCCAGCCCGGAGAAGCTGTTGATGCACCGCTTCCAGCAACCTGCGGGGGGGGTGAGTGTTGTTTGGCGCCACACCTGACGGTGTGGGCCAAGCGACCCCTTTGGGGCCGCCTACCCGGAGCGAGCACCTGTGGCGCACCTTCCTGTCTAGTCCTAGTGTGTGGCCTTCTGGTACCCGAGGTCCTTGAGGATCACGAACACCTCGCTCCAGTTGGGGAAGGGGCGGCTGTGGATGCGCTTGTAGTCGTCGACGGCCTGGATGAACTCCAGAACGTCGGCGGGCATCTCGGCAGGCTTCGCCGGAGTCGGCTTGGGGCCGCTCTCGGACGTGTTGGCTTCGGTCATGGGGTGATGTGCTCTTTCGGGGTCGCTGCATCCATCGGTCGCCTTCAGCGATGCCCTGAAATCGGACTTCCTAGTTTCCCGAGGCGAGACTCGGCGGCCAGCCCCGGGGACCGACCGTGCGAGGCCACTCAGCAGTCCCGACCGGTGGCGCGAGGTGCGCGCCGCTCGAAGAATGGCGCCGCTCAGAGGCTCCCGCGCACGACCACATCGTCGATGTTCGAGCGCTCGTTCTTGCCCTTCGAGTTGGCATGGAAGCGGATCTGGAAGGCGCCGTTGTTCCCCGCGCCGGCGGGCAACAGGAAACTCATGTCACCCCAGTCCGTGTCCTGAGAGGCCTCGACCAGCTGCCAACTCGAGCCGTCGAACCACTCCACCGTCAGGAACTCGTGCGCCTCGTAGTTCACCGACTCGCGGCTGAACTCCAGGGTCACGTTGGGCCAGCCGGTGGTGTCGACCGCGCGCGTGATCGAGCTCGGCTTGCCGGCCTGGCCGCCCTTCTTCAGGCGGGCGCCCCAGGAGCCCGTGCGCGAGGAGTTCGCGTGGACGCGGCAGCGCGCGTTCGAGGAGGTGATCCAGCCGCCGGCCGTGAAGTTGCCGCTCTCGAAGCCGTCTGAGAAAAGGACGGCGCTCGAGGGCGGGCCGATCAGGTAGTCCCAGATGCCGCGGCCGTAGGTGCCGAAGCGAATCAGGCCGTCGTCGGGCACGGCCTCGACCGACCAGTAGGTCGTGGCCGGGGCTTCGAGGCCCATGCTGTCGACCCACTGGCCGGCAGCCGCGTCGTAGCGCCAGGCGCCCGCCTCGGTGGCGGCGTAGCAGTCGCCCGTCCCGTCCTCGGCCCAGCAAATGTCATAGGCCAGGGTCGCGGGCAACCCGGTGTCCATGGGCGACCAGGTCTGACCGCCATCGACGGTCAGGAGAACTCCCGCGGAGGAGTAGCCCGCGCCGCACACGACGGCCCGCAACGGATCGGTCGGGTGGGCGGCCAGCCCGTTGCCGTAGAAGTAGTGGTTGTCGGGCCCGCCGCCGGCTGCCTGGGTCCAGGTCACGCCGCGGTCGGTGCTCCACCAGAGCCGTCCCGCGTCGTCGCTGGCATAGGCGCGCTGGGCGTCGGCCGGCGAGAAGGCCATGGCCGAGAGGTAGTTGGCCGAGCCCGCGGCGAAGTCGCGGTTCGAGTGCAGGCTCTCGACCCAGTCGTTGCCGACGCGGTTGTAGTGCCAGAGTTGGTCCCCGAGGAAGAAGAAGTCCTCCTGGTCGAGCGGGTCGGCGAGGACCGGGGGCAGCCAGAGGTTGCTCGCGCCAGCGGGGAAGTCCTCGGTGTCGAGGCTCGGGTTATTCTCGCCGACCTGGATCAGGACGAAGCCGGGGTAGGTGCTGAACACGAAGTCGTGGTCCCCGTCGCCGGAGTTCAGGTGGCCGTAGTCGCCGCTGATCAGCTGGTCGAAGTTCGTGCTCGGACCGCCGGTCCAGGGCTGGCGGATGCCGCGTTGATAACCCTGATCCTGGGTGCCGCCGACGATCCGGTCGGCGTTCTTCGAGGAGGTGTGGGTCGAGTAGAACTGTCCGACGCCGAGGCCGAACAGGGTCACGTTCCAGACGTTGAGGCCCTTGTCGAGGCTGCGGTAGGTGCCGCCGTCCGTGTTGACGAACAAGAGGTCTGCGACGCCCAGCTGGTCCGGGTCGGGGATCGGCGAGAGACCGCGCAGGTCCGCGTGCAGGCGCGTGGCGGGCGCGGAGTAGTAGCTGCCCCAGGTGTTGACGCGGGTCCAGCTCTGGCCGCCGTCGAACGAGCGCCAGCCCTCGACGCCGCCGGTGAACAGGGCGTCCGCGTCGCTCGAGTAGGACGCGAGGGAGCTGATCGCTCCCCAGTACTGGGGCGGCGCGCCGCGGCTGACCCAGCTCGCGCCGGCGTCGGCGGAGCGGTAGATCTCCCAGTTGCCGCCGACCTTGAGCGCGGCGTAGAGGTGCGGCGCGCCCGCCTCGGAGCCCTGCAGCGAGCCCTCGGTGGCGCCGCCATTGACCGTGCCGACGAGGTTGAAGTTGAACCCGCCGTCGGTCGACCTGCGCAGCTTGCCGGCTTGCAGCACGTAGACGTCGGTACCCGCGCCGGGGCCGAAGCGCGGCACCCACACATCGCCCTTCCAGTCGGTCGGGCTGATCCAGCGCGGGCTGAAGGTCTGGCCCATGTCGCTGCTCGTGAAGAGCGTGGTGCGCGTCGCGCCAAAGCTTCCCACGTCCGCCCGGCCAAAGACGAACACGGTCTGGTTGCCGTCGGGGAAGACGATCAGGTGGCGGACCTCGACGAAGTCCTCGAGGCCGAGCGGGGTGTTCCACGTCAGGCCGCCGTCGTCGGAGCGGTGCACGGTCGCCCCGCGCCGCTGGATCACGATGTCGTCGTCGGCCAGGTTCGCCGGTTCGAGCACGACGACCTCGTCGACCCCGCCGAAGAGCTCGTCGCTGAGAGGTTCCCAGGCGCTGCCGTCCTCGGGGGAACGCCACAGGCCGCCGTTGGCGGAGCCCACGTAGAGCCAGCGCGAGCCGTTGCGGTCGGGGCCCAGGGCGGCGCAGCGGGTGTGCCCGGCCTGGTTGCGGCTGCCGACCTCCTCCCAGGCGTGTCCGCCGGCCATGCCCGCCCCGGGTCCGGACAGCTGGGCGCGCATTGCATTGCGCTTGGCGAGCTGAGCGGCCTGGTTGCTGGCCTCGATCGCGCGCCAGTCGACGCCTGGCGCCGTGCGGTGCATCGACTCGAGCCAGCGCTCACGCAGCTCGTGGCGCCCCGCCTCGTCCTCGTCGTGGTCGATCGGTTGGGGCTGGAGAGGGGCCTGGCAGGCCAGGACGCCCAGCAGTGCCGCGGGGAGGAGGAGCGTGCGCATGGTGACGGGGAGGGGGGATAAAAGCACGGGGCCGGGCCAGCGTGCTGGCTCGGCCCCGGGGTGGACGGACCGGAACCCCATCGGGCTCCGGTCGCAGCGGCAGAGGGAGTTAGTTCCCGACGACGCAGAAGTTGTCGATCTCGGCGCGCTCGGCCTGCCCCTTGGAGTTGGTGATCAGGCGGATGCGCACGTTGCCCTGGCCGACGGCGGCCGCAGGCAGAGCGAAGGAGTACTCGGCCCAGGGGTGGTTCTCGACTTCAGCGCCGAAGCTGGTCCATGCGCCCCCGCTGACGGAGTACTGCACGTCCATGAACTCGCAACTGAGCGTGTTGTTCCGGAAGTGGGCGTGCATCAGGATCGTGGCCGAGGAGTAGCCAGCGGTGCTGAACGAGGGGGTGTAGGCCCAGGTCTCATCGGTGCCGACGGTGCAGGCGGCGGTGCCGACGCCGCCCTTCTTCAGCTTGGCGCCGTAGTTGCCCGTGAAGGCCGCCGGGGCCTTGACCGTGCAGCGGGCGCTGCTGGAGATCGTCCAGCCGCCGGCGGTCCAGTTGCCGCTCTCGAAGTCGTCGATGTAGAGGATGGTGCCGTTGACCTCTTCGTGGAGGCAATTGCGGCTGTTGCGGTGCGCGACGATGTCAGGGATGGTCGCGGTCGGGTGGAACCGGTTGGCCACGGTGATGAACGGGTTCATCGTGTAGTCAGGGTTCGAGCAGTTGCAGTGGTCCGCGTCCCAGTTGTGGCCGAGCTCGTGCGCCGACAGGTCCGTCGAAGCGGCGAGGTTCTGGCCCGAGAAGTTGGACTCCACGAGGCCATAGCCGAAGCTGAAGTTGCAGATCACTCCGAGGTAGGCGATGCCGATCGTGCCGCCGTTCATGCTCTTGCCCGTGAACAGGTGCGCGACGTCACGGGGCTGACCGGCCTGGTTCGAGGTCCACTCGTCCTGGAACTGGTCGAGCAGGGTGTTGGCGTCGCTGGAGGTGTAGCCGCCCCCGCCGTTGGTCGTGCGCACGATGAGGACGGAGATGTCGTGCCGAATCCCGACCTCCGTCGTGTACTGCACGTTCATCGTGTTGATGACCAGGTTGATGCGGTTCTCGGTGCCCGCGACGCTGCCGTAGTCCTGGAAGTACTGGAAGTCGGCGTCGACGCCGAGGTCGCAGACCTCGACGATCAGGCCGGCCGGGTCGGCGCCGTCGCTGGTGAAGGCGTCGATCTCGTCGACCAGGCGCGCTCCGCCGCAGCTGCCGCCGAGGGGGATGACGTCGTCCTGGTGGTAGACGACGTGGTCGTCCAGGTCCGCGTTGGCGGACTTGGGCGCCATCGGCTCGATCCAGTACTTGTCGCCGCTGGAGAGCTGCACGACGGCGTAGAAGCCCTCGGGCAGCAGGCTGCCCGCGACCACGGAGCCGGGATCCTCGAGGACCTCGCCGCGGAAGGTGTTGATCTCGCCCGCGGGGTGCTCGACCAGGCCGCTGCCTGCGTCCTCGTACACTCGGTAGCCGAGGGTGCGCGGGGCGAAGGGCTTGATGTCGAGGGTGAAGGGCATGCCCTCCAGCTCAACGCTGACCAGAGCGGGGGTGCCGGCCTGAGCGGGCAGGTCCAGTTCGAGGACCGTGGCGT
>JAQBVH010000104.1 GCA_027623615.1 Planctomycetota bacterium
GCTGCGCTTCGCCCACGCGTTGATCCTCGCCGGCGGAATCTTCCGCGACGACCGCCTCTTCCAGGACGCGGGTCTGCAGCTCGCCAAGGTCTCCCAGGCCCGTCCGGACGACTGGCGAGTTCTCGACGAGCACGCCAAGACGCTGGTGACGCGCACGATGTTGTGCTCGCGGGTGGAGGGGCCCGATCCCAACTGGCTGGTGCGCGCGACCGAGCTGGCCACCAAGGCCGCGGACCTGGCGCCGAAGGAGGTGGCGCCGCGCTGGCGTCGCTTCTTCGCGCAGTACATCGCGCTCGTGCAAGGCGGCACGACACCCGAAGAGGGTCTGTTCGTCTCCCTCGCCGAGCTCGCCGACGAGCTGACTGCCTTCGGGCGCGAGAGCGGGAACGCCGACCTCGAGCTGGTGGGAGAGTCGTACTGGTTCCTCTGCAACCTCACGCCTGTCACCGCTCGCTTCGAGGGTCGCGAGCTACCCGCCCCCGCGCCGAGCGAGGAGGTCTCCAAGCGCCTGACCGTGTTCGCCGAGCGCCTGCACTCGATTCCCGAGGGGCCCCTGCGTCTCGACGCCGTGCGCACCTGGTACATGCTGGCGGTCTTCCTCGGCGACCTCGAGCGCTGGGAGGAGGACCTGGGCCTCGCGATCGAGATGGGCTTGCCCGCCGAGGAGGCGCGCTTCCTGGCGCTGATGGGCATGCACAAGCGCGGCGCTGCGGAGTCAGCGGCCAGGATCGCCGCTGAGCTGGCCCTGGACAGCGAGGGCGACATGGCCTGGCGGGCGCTGACCGTCTATCGCCACAAGACCGGTGACGCGGCTGGAGCCCTCGCGGCGACCAGGAACGTGCGCAGCGTCGACCGCAGCCTGCGCCTGGCGCGGGCGATCTTGCTGCTCGAGGTCCACGACGCTGAGGGCGCTCAGGCACTGCTGGTGGTGCTCGCCGGAGAGGTGACCGGCACGCCGTTGGCCGGGCCGGTGGCCCACGCTTACGGGGTCGCGCTCGCCCTCGGCGGCGACAAGGTCGGCGCCAAGCTGCAGCTCAGCGTCGCGGCGCGCATCCTCGGGGATGAGGACGGGGCTGGCGCAAAGGCGACGCTGGCAGAGCTCTAGGGGCTCGGGGGGGGGCTGCCTCGATCGCGGGTTGTTTCGCGGCAAGGAGCCGGGAGGATCGGTCGACTATCCGGTTTCTTTGCCGAGTTTCGGAATGAGTGCTAGGGTCGAAGGTGGCGCTAGCAAGTCCTTGCTAGCGGTCGCTCGCCAGGGGCTCCCAAGCCTCGCCAACCCGCGGACTTCTCGGACATCGAGCCGCAGGTGGCGACCGTCTACTCCGGCATCAAAAACATCACCGTGGACCCCCAGTTCGCCGCCCCGACCCTGAATGATTTCCGGCTGGCGACGGGTTCTCCGTGCATCGAGGTCGGTGACAACAGCCGTGTTCCCATCGAGGTCACCGACCTCACGACGATGACGATGTGAGCGAGCAGTTGCCTTGGGCCCTCGTCAAGAACTACATCCGCATCGCGTCGACGCTGCCTCCTCCGTCAGCAGGTGTGGTCGACATGGGCGCCCACGAACGGCCTGCGGTGATCAACTGACTCAGGACTCAGGGGTGGGGTCGTCTCCTCGCAAGCGACCCCATCCCTCCACGGTGAACCCATGACTCTCTCCCGAACCGTTTCTTCTTTGGTCGCACTTCTCTCCCTGATCTCGGGGACCTCGTTCGCCCAGGTCCTCAAGGAGGAGCAGCAGCTATGGGCCGTGGACGATGTCGAGTTTGCGGACTACTTCGGCTGGGCCTGCGGCATCACCGACGCATGGGTTGCTGTGGGAGAGAAGAACAACACCGACGCAGCAGGCTACGGTCGAGGCTCTGTACACCTGTATCGCCGTACCCCAGGCGGTTGGGAGCGTGAAGTTGAGCTCCGGCCTCCCGGCGAGGGGGTGTCGGTAGTTCGGTCAGTCTCTTGCCCTCGATGGGGATCACCTCCTCGTTGGTGCGCCACGGTCTGATCTTGACGGGTATCTCAGCGGCCGAATCTACGCGCATCGGCTCGTCGGTGAAACCTGGGTGCCGACCCAGGAGATCCACCCCAAGGCCCTCGTTCGCAAGTCTCGCTTTGGCGAGTTTCTTGCCATGGACGAGGGCCGCTTCGTCACCTCGAACCGCAGGGCTCACGGGGCACACGTCTACCGCTTCAACGGGGCTCAGTGGGAGGAGGAAGCCGTCCTCCCGGGCAGCTCCCCCTGGGAGACCGACATCAAGCAGGTCGCGATCCACGGCGACGTGATCGCCCTCGGGGAGCCGCTCGCCGAGCAGGTCACGGTCTTCGAGCTGAGCGAGGGTGGCTGGGTTCAGACGGACCTCCTCACCGACCCGACTCCCAATGCAGACGACTGGTTCGGATACTCGATTGCGATCGAAGATGACCTGATCGTCGTAGGCGAGCCCATCAGCTGCGACGGGCGCCCCGGTGAGATCTTCTTCTTCGAGCGCGTGGGGCCCGGGCCGGGGGGCTGGACCCTGGTGCAGAAGACGAAGGCCTCCGACGCCAACAACCTTGGCTGTGGGGACCAGTTCGGATACGACGTCGCTCTTCTTGGTGATCGCCTCCTCGTCGGTGCACCAGTCGCCTGGCTCGAGGGCTCCTGGACCGGGAAGCGGAGTGGGGCGGCCTACCTCTTCGAGCGCACGGACAACGGGTGGGTCGAGACGACCCGCCTCGAAGCTTCCGGTCAGCAAGCGAGCGATGGGATTGGGTGGTCGGTGGGGCTCTCCACGAGCTTCGCCATCGTGGGGGCACCCGCCGCGAGCGGTGGGTTCGGCCTGGATAGCGGCGAGGCATATGCGTACCAGCTCCCCATCTCCTCACCCTCCTGCTCCTCGACCCCGACCTCCACCGGGAAGGTCGCGAGCCTGCAGGCCACGGGTTCGAAGATCGCGAACTACGAGGACCTCGAGCTCTTCGCCAAGGACCTCCCGCACCATTCCTGGGGGCACTTCCTGGCCTCTCCGACCCAGGACTGGGTCATCCCGCCGGGCGCCCAGGGCCCGCTCTGCCTCGGGGCGCCTGTCGCCCGGCTGTCGACCGTTCCCTACAACACAGCGGCGTCGGGCTTCTTCCGTCACCAGGTCGAGACGCTCTCGATCCCCTTCGACACGCCGTACGCGATCCAGCCCGGAGAGACCTGGTACTTCCAGGCGTGGTTCCGTGACAACGATCCGTCGCCGACGATCGGGTTCAGCGACGCGGTGTCGATCCAGTTCGAGTGAGCTGCTCCTGATCACTCCCCCGGGTAGCGCAGACCCCACTGCCCGCGCAGCGTGTCCAGCGTGCGCTGGATGGCGAGGGACTCGGCGTGGGGCATGAGCGGGCTCTCCACCTCGCCGGCGCGGACGCGCTCGGCGACCTCGAGGGCCTGGTAGTGGTAGCCGTTGCCGGCGACCTCGAAGCGGCGCTCCTCGTCGCCGAGGTAGAGCCGGTCGGGGCACCAGAACAGGGGAACGCGGATGGTGCCCTCGCTGCCCGAGAGCACGGCCTCCTGGGGCGTGTTCGTGCGCACGGCGGCCGAGAGGACGGCCAGCTCGCCGCCCGGGTAGCGCAGCGCGAACGCGCACTGCTCGTCGACGCCGCTCGGGCTCAGGGTGGCCACGCCGGTGACCGCCTCGGGCTCGGGACCGAAGAGCATGCTCGCGAAGGCGACGCAGTAGACGCCGACGTCGAGCAGGGCGCCGCCCGCGAGCTCCGGCGCGAAGAGGCGGCTCGTCGGGTCGTACTCGGCGCGGAAGCCGAAGTGGATCGACAGGTGCCGCGGCTCGCCGATCGCGCCCCCGGCGACCAGGCCGCGCAGGGCGCCGATCACCGGGTTGAAGCGGGTCCACATGGCCTCCATCAGGAACAGGCTGCGTTCCCTTGCCGCGTCGACCATGCGCTGGCCCTGGCTGGCGTTGACCGCGATGGGCTTCTCGCACAGCACGGGCTTGCCGCCGGCGAGGCAGGTCAAGGTGTCCTGCATGTGCCGGGTGTGCGGGGTCGCGACGTAGATCGCGTCGACCTCGGGGTCGGCGACCAGGTCCTCGTACGTCGCGTGGGCGCGGCGGATCCCGTTGCGCTCGGCGAAGGCCTGGGCGCTGGCCAGGCTGCGGCTGCCCACGGCGCAGGCCTCGTGGCCCTCGGCGGCGCGCAGGCCCTCGGTGAACTTCCCGGCGATCACGCCGGTACTCAGGATGCCCCAGCGGAAGTTGGTCATGGATGCTGCTCCTCGGAGCGGGGGATTGTAGCGGCGCGGCTGGTGTAGGCTCTGGCCATGAGTGACGCCAAACGCAGCGACCGGCGCGTGTTCCTGACCGGAGGTGTGGTGGGCGGCGCAGCGGGCATCGTCGCAGCCGCGGCCGCGGGGGTGCTGCGGCAAAGGTCGAGCGTTCACACCCCAGGCGGCCCGAACGAGAGCACCGGAGCCGGCCCGAACGTCCACACTGGAGAGCGGGTGCACTGGCGCCTGGCTTCGAGCTTTCCCGCCTCCCTCGACACGATCTACGGCGCCTCCGAGGTCCTGTCGGAGCGCGTCGCGGCGATGAGCGGCGGGGCGTTCACGGTGGAGTCCTATGAGGCTGGTGAGTTCGTGGGAGCGCTCGAGGTGATGGGCAGCATCCAGCGCGGCACGGTCGAGGTCGGCCAGACCGCCGGCTACTACAACCTCGGCAAGTCGGAGGCGCTCGCCTTCGACACCTGCCTGCCCTTCGGCTTCACGCCGCGCCAGCAGAACGCCTGGTTGCACGAGGCCGGCGGGCTCGAGCTGGTGCGCGAGGTCTACGCCGACTTCAACGTCATCAGCTTTCCCTGCGGCAACACTGGCGCGCAGATGGGCGGCTGGTTCCGGCGCCGAATCGATGGCCTGGACGACCTCAAGGGACTCACGATGCGCATCCCTGGTCTGGGGGGCAAGGTCATGCAGGAGCTGGGCGTCAGCGTTCAGAACATCGCCGCCGGCGAGGTCTATCAGTCCCTCGAGCGCGGCCAGATCGACGCCGCCGAGTGGGTCGGGCCCTACGACGACGAGAAGCTGGGCTTCCATCGCATCGCGAAGAACTACTACTACCCGGGTTGGTGGGAGCCGGGCCCGTCCCTGTCCTTCCTGGTCAACCTCGATGCGTGGGCCAAGCTACCCGCGGTCTACCGCGAGATCTTCAAGGCCGCCTCGGCCGAGGCCGCGGCGACCATGCAGAACCGCTACGACGCGAAGAACCCGGGAGCCTTCGCGCGCCTGAAGGCCTCGGACGTCGTGATGCGTGCCTACTCCGACGACATCATGCAGGGCGCCCACGACGCCTCGCTGCAGCTCTTCTCAGACAGCGCAGCGGCGGACGGGACCTACCGCAGGCTCTACGAGCACTGGTCGAAGTTCCGCAAGGACAGCTTCGCCTGGTTCGGGGCGAGCGAGCTGGCGTACGCTCAGTTCTCGTTCGGTTGAGCGATCATGGTCAACTCCGTGGGCCCGCTGCGGATCAGGATGGAGTCGAGCGGGAAGAGGGGTGCCAGGGCCTCCTCCGTGAGCTCGGTGTCACCGAGCTCCCAGCCGTCGGTCGGGATCCTCAACACGAGGGCGGGAGGATGCTCGCGGCAGGCCTCGACCAGATCACGATAGAGGTCCGGGGGGCAGCCCCGGGGTTCGACGAAGACGAGTCCGCCGAAGAACGGTTGCTTGGGTAGGACCTCGTCCAGGGATCCGGCCAGGAGCTCGCGGGGTGGGCCCCCGGTCTCGAGGGCGACCCACCGGACTTCTCCGTCAGGATCACTGCGCACGGTGAGCAGGTCCGTGGGTTTCCAGGCGAGCATCGACAGCCTGTCCATGTGGATCGCGCCACCGCCGTATTCCTCCAGCATCGCGAGCAGGTGGCGACCGCGTACCACCTCCGCGAAGTTGATCGGCTGTCGGATGCAGTGGTAGGAGGCCGATGGATGTGCGGCCCGGAGCTGCGCGAGCAGGGCCTCGCTGCGTTGGACCAGGGCAGGCGCAGGGTCGAGCGGGAGGAGGACGACGAGGGCCCCATAGGCCAGAGGATCGGGATCCGACTCGCTCAGGCATGGGGCCACATCCAGTGAGACCGACTCACCGGTCGTCACCAGGTAGCGGAAGTCCTCTCCCGCCGGGTCGGCTGGCCAGACGAGGAGCTGCGGGGTCCGCGGGTTGCTGAGATCGCTCGCGAAGACGTGATGGCGATCGACGGACGAGAAGCACCCGCTGAGGATGGCTGGGCAGAGCACGAAGAGGGAGCGCATGCCTCCCCACGGCGCGGCCGCCTCTCTGAGTTCACTCCCCTAGAAGAAACCCACCGACAGCGCGTCCGTGAAGTTCGACGTGCTGCCCGGGTTCGCGTCGCGGAACCAGGCCTGGAAGTTCCAGGTCTCGCCGGGCTGGATCGCGCCGTGGCCGGGGACGGCGTTCAGGTTGATGGGCAGCTCGAAGCCGCCCGCTGCGCGGTCTCCTCGAGGTCCATCGGCCGGACCTGCTGGTCGAGCACGTGGGAGAAGTACTGCCCGGCGGCCGGGGCGCAGAGCAGGACGAGCGAAGCGAGGGCGGAGAGGTGGCGCATGGGAGGTTCGCTCCAGCGTAGGGGGCGAGCGGACCGGAGGGGCTCCAGAAGGTTCCAGCCAACGCTGGGCCCGGTTCCGTCCCACTCCCGACATTGTTGCACCCGCTCCCGACAGCCCTGGGAACCGCAGTTCGCTGGGCCTGTTATGACTTGGGTGGATCGAACCGAAGAAACAACCATGTCTGCTGCTCCCTTCGCCCTCGGTGTCCTCCTGCTCGCCCCGCTGGTCACTGCCCAGGATCGCGACGTCGACTGGGGCCGCCTCAGCCAACGCTTCGACAGGAACGGCGACGGTGAGGTCACGCGCGACGAGTTCGACCGACCGCGCGCGTTCCGCTTCCTCGACAAGAACAAGGACGGGGTCCTCTCGAGGGCGGACTTCGACGAAGGCGAGGAGGAGGCCGGCGAGGAGATGAGCGGCGCGCCGGACGCACCTCCCAGCGCCGAAGGCCTGGCGCTCTACGAGTCCGACGTCCTGCCCATCCTCGAGTCGAGCTGCTACGACTGCCACGCAGAGACCTCCAAGCGCGTCAAGGGCGGGCTCAAGCTCGACTCGCGCGCCGCCCTGCTCGAGGGCGGCCACTCCGGCCCGGCGATCGTGCCCGGCGACCCGGACGCCAGCCTGTTCATGGAGGCGGTGCACTACGGCGATCCGGACTTCGCCATGCCCCCCGACGGCAAGCTCGACGAGGCGGACCTCGCTGCTCTCGCGCAGTGGATCGAGCTTGGGGCGCCGTTCCCCTCGACCGGCGACGACGTCCCTGCGCTGCCCACCGAGGACGGGACGGCGATCGACATCGAGGCGGGCAAGCAGTGGTGGGCCTTCCGACCGGTAACCAGGCCTGAGGTGCCGACGCCCGCGGAGGCCGATTGGGTCTGGAGCGCGGTCGACGCGTTCCTCAAGTTGCGCATGGAGCAGGCCGGCGTCACGCCGGTCGGGGACGCGGACAAGGCCAGCTGGCTGCGGCGGGTCACCTTCGACCTGACCGGCCTGCAGCCGACCCCGGCGGAGCTCGAGGCCTTCCTCGCGGACGATGCCGCACAGAGCTACGAGGTCGTGGTCGAGCGCCTGCTCGCGTCACCGCGCTACGCCGAGCGCTGGGGCCGCCACTGGCTCGACGTCGCGCGCTACGCGGAGTCGAGCGGTAAGGACTCGAACGTCGTCTATCCCCACGCGTGGCGCTACCGGGACTGGGTGATCGACGCTTTCGAGGCGGACCTGCCCTACGACCAGTTCCTCAGCCAGCAGCTCGCCGGTGATCTCCTGCCCGCCAGCAGCGACGACGAGCGCGCTGCCCAGCAGATCGCGACCGGCTACCTGGCCATCGGCCCCAAGAGTCACAACACGCGCAACCCGGTCCAGTTCACGGTCGACATGGTCGACGAGCAGATCGACGCGATCTCGCGCGGGATGCTCGGCGTGACCCTGGCCTGCGCCCGCTGCCACGACCACAAGTTCGATCCGATCCCGATCGAGGACTACTACGCGATGGCGGGCATCCTCGGCAGCACCGAGACCCTGTACGGCACGCACCGCAGCCTCGGCAACCTGCGCGCCGCGGAGCTGGTCGAGCTGCCCCTCGAGGCGCGCGTGCCGAACGGGCCGCAGATGCCCTCCGAGCTGCGCCGCCTGTTCGAGCGCCGGCAGGAGGGCCTGGAGCGTGGCCTCGCGAACGCCACGTCGGACGTCGAGGACCTCG
>JAQBVH010000105.1 GCA_027623615.1 Planctomycetota bacterium
CGTGGTAGGTGATCGGCGTCGAGGCCACCGCGCCCGACCAGACCGAGGCCAGCCCGGCGAGGACCGCGCGGGTGTAGGCGAGCCCGAGGCCCGCGCCGAGCACTGCGCCGATCCCTGCGAGCACGCCCGCCTCGATCAGCAGCACGCGCCGCACCTCCTTCGGCTGCCAGCCGACGGCCAGCAGCGCGCCCATCTCGCCCGCGCGCAGCTCCATGCCGAAGGCGAAGAGCAGACCCGCGAGCAACAGCGCCGAGGCGATCAGGAAGAACGAGAGCCCCAGGAACAGCCCGCCGAAGTCGGTCGGGGTGTTCGTGCCCGCGGCGGCAGCCTCGGCCAGGTCGCGCACCTCGAGGCCGAACTGTCCGGGGGACAGCTCGGCGCGCAGCGCGGCCCCATAGTCGCCGTTCGGGTCAGGGGCACGCACCGCGGTCAGCGTGCCGAAGCGGTTCGACCAGAGCTCCTGACCGACGGAGAGGGGCAGGAACGCCTTGGGCGCGCCGCCGTGCTCGTCCCAGTACACCTCGTCCTGTTCGCGGATCAGCGCCAGGTCGATGTGCACGCCCGGTTCCCAGTCCTTGCAGTCTGCCTCACCCTCTAGGCCGGGGAAGGCCGGCATGAGGTCCCGGTCGACAGCGAGGCCCTGCATGGGCACGACGGCGCCGAGGGGGAAGGTGCGCGTGCCCTCCTCGAGCTCGCGCTCGGGACCGGGGATCCACCAGCGCAGGCCGAACTCGAGGCCTGGCTGCGCGTCGTCGTGGTCGATGGCGGTCCACTCGTTCCAGACGAGCTGGTCCCGCGCGAGGTCCGCGGGCAGGACCTCCTCGACCCAACCCGTCGGCGGACCGAGGTCGCCGATGGCCGCCACCATCGAGTACGGCGTCGAGGCCCGGTCCGACTCGATCGCGTTGACGAAGTAGGTCAGCACGCGGAGCGCCGGCCGGCCGAGGCGGCGCGCCGCTGCCTCGAGCGGCGCGTCGAGGAAGACGCGTGAGGTGGTCAGCTCGAAGACGTCGTCGTCCCGCTCGCGCACCTCGAACTGCAGGTCCTCGAACTGCCAGACCTCGTCGAGGGCGGCCTGGCAGTCGTCCGCTGCCGCGTCCGAGACGATCAGGTTCGCGACGTCCTCGACGCCGAGCTCCTGCGCCAGCCAGCTGCGGGACACGAACACGTTGCCCGGCGCGCGGGGTCCGGCGCGCAGGCCGAAGCGCGCGAATTCGTCCGCGTCGAGGATGGCCGCGACCCTCACGGGCAGGCCGATGGTCGACTCCTCGGTCGGAGCCAGCACCATCTCGCGCGGGAGCGCGCTCGGGGCCTCGACGAAGATCCGGATCTCCTTGCCCACCTCGACGCCGAGGCGCTCGGCCACGACATCAGAGATCGCGGCGTCGCCATCCTCCAGCTCGAGGTCGTGGGGCACCGGCGCGAGGCCGAAGAAGCGCTCGTCGACCCCGAGCGCCCACAGTTCGTTGGCGCGCACCTTGCCGCCGTCCACCGCCGCATGGCAGGGCAGGATCAGGACCGGCGCCACGCTGCTGCCGTCGAGTCGATCGGCCAGATGCTTGGCCAGCGCGCCGCGCAGGGCGCGGTCTTCGGCCGCGATCACGCTGGCGACCTTGCCGATGCGCGCCCCTGCGCGCTCGCGCAGGCTGCCCTTGACCGAGTCGCCGACCAGCAGCGCGCCGACCAGCACCGCCGTCGCGATCGTGAAGCCGACCACGACGCCCACGTTGCTGCGCGCGTGGTGACGGAGGCCCGCGAGGGCGAGGCGGACGAGGTTCACGGGGCGCTCTGGGCCAGGGCGCCGGCCTCGAGGCGCAGGATGTTGCCCACGCGCTCGGCCAACGCGTCGCTGTGGGTGACGACGATCAGGGCCACGCCCTCGCTCTCGTTCAGGTCGAGGAGCAGGCTGGACAGCTCGCCGGCCGAGTCGCCGTCGAGGGCGCCGGTCGGCTCGTCGGCGAGCAGCAGGCTGGGCTTGTTGATCAGCGCGCGCACGACGGCGACGCGCTGACGCTCTCCGCCGGAGAGCTGGGCGGGGCGATGCTCGAGGCGCTCGCCGAGACCGACGCGTTCGAGCAGCTCGCGCGCCCGCTCCTCCGACTTGCCGCGCCGGTCGGTGACGAGGGTCGGCACGAGCACGTTCTCGAGGGCGCTGCACTGGGGCAGCAGGTGGTGGTCCTGGAAGACGAGGCCGATCGTGTCCTGGCGCAGCTTGGCGAGGCCCTTCTCGTCCAGTGCCGTCACATCCGTACCGTCGATGCGGATCTTGCCGGAGGTCGGACGGTCGAGGCCGGCGATCAGGTGCAGGAGCGTCGACTTGCCGGACCCGGAGGGTCCGACCACGGCGAGGCGCTGGCCGTGCTCGAGGGTCAGGTCGACGCCGCGCAGGACCTCGGGGCCCTCGCTCGCGCCGTCGACGGCCTCGAAGCGCTTGGTGACGGCGTCGAGCTGGAGGAGGGTCACGCAGCTACTCCTTGTCCACGGACACTTCGGGCTCGGAAGCCGCGTCTGTCTTCAGCGGGTCCTTGTAGCGCGCTACGAGAGCGCCTCCCGACGCCGCGAGGATGATGCCCACGTAGAACTGCCAACGCATGGCGCTGAACCCACCCTTGGGGGGGTGCATGGTCAAGGCAGCCACCGCGTTCACCACCGGCGCGCCGGCGAAGATGATCGACATCACGTACCAGGGCTTGCCGCCCGCGCCAAAAGCCAGCAAGGCTCCAAAGGCGCCGGTCGCGCCCAGGATCCCAGCGAAGAGCGAGAGGCGAATGCCCGAGGCCGGCATGCTCCAACTCACCCCGCTGCGCCAGATCATGAACGTGGGCGCGAGGATGGCGACCAGGACGTAGGCGATGCCGACCCACAGGAACGCCTTGTAGCGCCCCTGGTTCGGGTCAGCCATCGCGACCTGGCCGCTGTGCAGGAAGTTGCCGTACAGACCCCAGGCCGCCACGGTGATGAAGGCGTAGGCCAGCCAGAGGTTGCCGGAAGGACTCGAGTCGGGAGCGGGCATGGCAGGCATCTAGGGTTCGAGGGCCTCGGGCGGCGCGACCTCGATCTGTCGCGCGATGGGTTCGGGCATCGGGACCGCGCGCATGCGCTCCTCGCCTGGCGGGCGAGAGACGCAGACGGCGGTGATCGAGCCGCGGGCGACCTCCTCGCGGGAGTCGCCATCGACGCGGCGAAAGACGTGCAGGTAGGTGATCGCGCTGGGACGCTTCTCGCGCACGAAGAGCTCGACCTCGACCTCGTCCTGGTAGCGCAAGGGCGCGCGGTAGTCGCACTCGGCGTGCACCCGCGCCCAGCCGTACATCGCGCCATCCGTGTCGCCGTGGACCGACAGGCCCAGCGACCGGAAGAAGGCGTGCTCGGCCGACTCCATCCAGCGGAAGAAGTTCGCGAAGTGGACGATGCCCGCCATATCGGTCTCGGCGAACTCGACGACGCGACGCTGAACGAACGAGGAGGGCATGGGGGCGGGGATCGTACTCGCGGGCCCGGTCCGGGGTGGACCCTTGCTGGACCAGGGAGCCGTAAAAGGCGCCGTCAGGAGGCGCTCAGGTTTTTAGCAGCGGACGAGGGAGACGGTCGCCCAGGAAACAGAACCGCCTCGAGCGCGGCCTCGACCCCCGCCGCCATGGCATCGAGGGTGAAGCGCTCCTGCACTGCCGCGCGGCCCGCTTCCCCGAGCTCGCGGGCCCGCGCCTCGTCGGTGAGGAGCTCCACCAGGCCGTTCGCCAGGGAGCGGACATCGTCCGGTTCGACCAGCAGGCCGGCGCCGGTCGACTCGAGCAGCTCGGGGAAGGCGCCGCTGCGCGGTTGCACGACCGGCACGCCTGAGGCCCAGGCCTCGAGCAGGTACAGCCCGAACGACTCCCCATAGGTCGCCGGCACGGAGAGCACCGAGAGCTCGCGCAGCATCTCGAGCTTCTGCTCGCGGTCGACGTTGGGCAGCCACTCGACGCTGTCCGCGACCCAGGCGAGGCGCTGCTTCAGCTCCGTGACCAGGCCCTTGTCCTCGGAGAGGGAGACGCCCGCGATGCGCAGGCGCGCGTTCGGCACCTTCTTCTTCACCACCAGGAAAGCGTCGATCAACGTGTGCAGGCCCTTGGGCCGATGCATCCGCGCCAGGTAGCCGATGGTCGGGGCCTTGGGCGCCTTCCACGGGCCGAAATCGGCGGGGTCGATGCCGTTGTGGACCGGGTGGATCCTGCCGGGGTCGAGGTCGAGGCGCTCACGCACCACCTCCCCGTACCAGTTGCTGACCGGCACATAGCCGTCGATGTGCGCGGTCGCCGCGCGCAGCTCGTTCCAGGCCTCGCTCTTGTAGGGCTCGACCATGCCGTCGAGGAACGGCACCTCGCCTTGCAGCGTGCACACGAGCGGCGCGCCGGTCGCCGCCTTCACCGCCTGCACGAGGCCGGCCAGCATCACGTTCGAGAGCAGCACCACGTCGGGTTTGGGCAGCTGCGCCAGGGACTCGGCCAGGCGCGCGACCTCGGATCGCTGGCGGCCGTGGTCGCCCTTGAGCGTCGACACGGTCAGCGGCCCCAGGTCCGCAGGCTCGGTCATCGTGCCGCGCGCGGCTACCCAACGCAGAATGCTCGGCTTGTCGAGGGCGTCGTGCACCAGGCCCGGCAGCCTGCCGAGCACAGGCAGCTTGTGCTGCAGGTACATGTTGATGCCGCCGAGGTGCACCTTGCCGCCGGGCACCGTGTCGCTCAGCTCGCCCTGCTCCAGGGCGAAGGGCAGGTACAGCGGCAGGATCATGGCGTCATGGCCGCGCGCGCGGAGGGCCAGGGCCAACGCGTTGTCCCGCAGGCAGCTCCCGCAGTAGAAGTGCCCGGTGCCCGGCGTGAGCTGGAGGATCTTCACGCGGCTCGCAGGGTCGGCAGGGAGGAGAGCAGGAGCTTCACGCCCCCCATTCTGTTCTTCCGCAGCCCGACAGGAGCGCGACGGCTGCTCGATTTTCGGGATCCTTGCGGCTCGCAGCGACCGGAGCGGCCTGCGTTCCGGCGCGACCGCCAACGCCTGCTACGCTCTGGAAAGGAGAATCTGTCCCATGCACTCGGTCGCCTCGCTCGCTCTCTGTCTCGCGCTTGCAGCTTCGACCTTCGCGCGTTCCGCGTTCGTCCAGGACGAGGCCGCGGACATCGCCGACATCCCCTGGCAGGCCCAGCAGGTCGGAGAGGCAGAGCACATGCTCTATCACCTCATCGGCTACGACGAGACCGCGGAGGCGCCCGAGGAGGGGTATCGCCTGCTCCTCGTGCTGCCCGGCGGAGACGGCTCCGCGGGCTTCCGCGACTTCGTCCGGCGCATCCGCAAGCACGTGCTCGACGAGCGCTGGATCGTCGCCCAGCTCGTGGCGCCGGTCTGGGACGCGGAGCAGGAGATCGTCTGGCCGACCACGGCGCTGCCGCACCCGAAGATGAAGTTCACGACCGAGGAGTTCCTCGGCGCCGTCATCGACGATGTCGAGCAGCGCATCGCGGTCGATCCCGATCACGTCTTCGCGATGGGCTGGTCCTCCAGCGGGACCCCGGTGTACCGCGCCGCCCTGTCGAAGGACACCAAGCTCACCGGCGCCTTCGTCGCCATGTCGGTCTGGAAGCCGGACCAGCTCCCGCCGTTGAAGCAGGGCAAGGGGCGCGCCTTCGCGATCCTCCACTCTCCCGAGGACTTCATTCCGATCCGCATGGCGGAGGAAGCGCGCGCCGCCCTCGAGAAGGTCAAGGCCAAGGTGCACTACGCCACCTACACGGGCGGCCACGGGTGGAGGGACGATCCCTACGGCAAGATGCGCGCGGCGCTCGCGTTCCTCGAGGAGAACCACGCCGTGCCCCCGAAGCGGGTGCGCGAGAAGCAGTAGCCCTCAGGCGTAGCGCGCGCCCTTGTGCCGCTCGAGGAAGTAGTCGGGCAGCAGGGTGTCGATGATCAGAAGGCCCTCACGCGTCGCGTGGATGCCGTCGTCCGCGAGGACCAGGTGTCCCTTGGCCGCTTGCTCGCGCAGGGGCTCGGCGAAGCGCTCCATGACGTTGACCCCGAACTTCTCCTGGAAGGGCCTGGGGTCGAGGTAGCCGAGCTTCATCTGCAACGAGAACTCGCGGATGAGCTGCTCCTCCTGATCGAGGGGTAACCCGCGCAGCACCGGTCGCTCGCCCTTCTCGATGCGCTCGAGGTAGGGGTCGAAGTGGTGCTCGTTCTGGTAGTGCACGCCGCCCAGGTGTCCGAACGAGCTGACGCCGAGGGCGATCATGTCCGCGCCGTGCCAGAGGGAGTCGCGATACACGAACGTCGCGCCCTCGCGATAGGCGGTGTACGCGCTGCCGATCGTGTAGCCCGCCTGCTCGAGCTCCGCGAAGGCCTCGAACACCCAGCGCCGCTTGGTCGGCCAGTCCGCGATCGGCGCCGCGACCTGGGAGCCGTCCTGCATGCGCTTGTACATGGTGGTGTTGTAGGGCACCTCCATCTGATAAACGGTCACGCTCTCGGGTCGCAGCTCGAGGGTGCGCTCGATGCAGTGCTTCCAGTTCTCGTCGGTCTCCCCCACCATGCCGGCGATCAGGTCGATGTTGACCTGCGGGAAGTCGCAGCCCTGGATGAAGCCCCAGGCGCGGTCGATCTCCAGCGCGCGATGGGCGCGGTTGTTCCACTCGAGGATATCCGCATCGAAGTTCTCGACGCCGAGGCTGAGGCGCGTGACGCCCAGCTCCTTCAACAGCTCGACCTTGCCCTCCTGCAGCGTGCCCGGCTCCGCCTCGAAGGCGATCTCACGCGCCGCTCCCCAACCCAGCCGGGACTGCAGACCCTCGAACAGGGTGCGCAGCTGCTCACGGGAGAGGTAGCTCGGCGTGCCGCCACCGAAGTACACGAAGTCGAGGTCACGCCCCTCGAGGTAGGGCGAGCCCAGGTACGCGTCGAGCTCCGTCAGGATCCCGTCGAGGTAGCGCCGGATCTGCGCGCTGTTCTTGTCCGTGTAGACCTTGAAGTAGCAGAAGTCGCAGCGCTTGCGGCAGAACGGCAGGTGGACGTAGAGGCCGATGGGCTTGTCCGCAGGTGGCCCGGAGAGCACGCGCTCGACCTCGCCGGCGTGCTCGGGCGTCCAGAACGAGAACGGCGGGTAGTTCGAGATGAAGTAGTTCCCGACCGTCGTGGAGTCGCTACCGCTCAACGCTTCTCCTCGGCCGGCTTGGGTCCGAAGCAGTACAGGCGCTTGTCGTTCGCGCCGACCAGGATGCGCCCGTCGACCACCGCGGGCGACGAGAAGATCGAACGTCCGATCTCGTACGACCACACCAGCTCGCCGTCGCTCAGGGTCAGGACGTACAGGATCCCGTCGCCCGAGCCGACCACGACCTTGTCGCCGCAGATGACCGGCGAGGCGTCCACCTTGCGGCGGGTCGGGTAGGTCCAGACCTTCTCGCCCTTGCCGCGGGTGACGCAGTGGATGTACTTGTCGCGCCCGCCGAACACGAGCACGTCGTCCGTGATCGCCGGCGAGCTGAAGAAGGGCTGGTTCGGGTGCGGGTAGACCCAGTCCGGCGCGCCGGTGCTCAGGTCGACCGCGACGAAGGCGTTGCCGTAGTGACCGAAGTACGCGACCCCGCCCGCCAGGGCGACCGAGCCGGCCACATGGCACTCCGCGCCAAGCTCGACCTGGCGCGAGGCCTCGCCGGTGTTCAAGTCGACCACGTGCAGGATGGCGTCGCAGCCGCCGAAGACCGCCTGGTTCTCCCAGATCGCGGGTGTCCCGTTGACGTAGTTGGCGGTCGGGTAGCGCCAGACCAGCTCGCCTTCCGTCGACAGGCAGTAGAGGTGCGTGTCGTAGCTGCCGAAGACGATGCGCGTGTCGCCGTCCTTGGTCTGCACCGCGGCGGCCCCACCCATGATCTTGTCGTCGGTCTCGTAGCGCCACTTGCGCTCGCCGGTCCTGGCGTCGAGGGCATAGAGGAAGAAGTCGTTCGACCCGCAGTACACGACGCCGCCCGCCACCATGGGCGGGGCTTCGATCATGTCCTCGGTCTCGTGCTTCCAGACCTCCACGCCGTCCGCGAGCTTCACGCAGCGGATGAACTGGTCGTCCGAGCCGAAGTAGACCAGCCCGTCCACGACGACCGGCGACGAGGTCACCGCGCCGCCGGCCTGCGCGGTCCACAGGATCTCGAACTCGTCCCCGAGGCTCCCGGCCGCCAGGCCGGTCTGGGCCGCGTCGCCACGGAACATGGGCCAGTCGCTGGACGCCGGCGCCTTCG
>JAQBVH010000106.1 GCA_027623615.1 Planctomycetota bacterium
GGTCTGAGCCTCGACACCGCGACCGGGACCGTGAGCGGTACGCCAGGCCAGGAGACCGGACGCATGGAGTATCTGGTCACCGCCTTCGGCCCCGGCGGATCGACCACGGGGATCCTCGATCTGGAGGTCCTGCACCCCGCGCGCTTCGCGTATGCCGCCGGCGCGGACGACACGATCGGCATCTACACGATCGACGCCTTCGACGGCGGCCTGCGCTTTCACGGGCTGCACCACCACGAGGCCCCCGACGCAGCGGCCGAGCAGATTGCGGTCCACCCCAACGGGCGCTTCCTCTACGTCCCCAACCTCGGCAAGGTCCAGTCGAACTCCACCGTGACGGCCTACTCGGTCCATGCTGGCAAGGGTTCCCTGGGGCTTGTCGGTCACGCGGTCATCGGCGAGGGACCTCACCGCCTCGCCATCCACCCGAACGGCAGGACGTTGTACGGGGTGTCCTACAGCGACCACACGATCCACGTCTACAGTGTCAATCAGATCACCGGCGCGCTGACCGTCAAGCAGGTCATCGGGACCAACACCGGGCCGGAGCGCCTCTCGGTCGACCCGCTGGGTCGCTTCCTGTACGTCGCGCATCGGCCGTCGGCGGACATCGCGGCGTTCTCGATCGAGGCGGACGGCAGCCTGACTGCGGACATCGGCGGGTTCAACTACTACGCCTTCATCCCGAGCGACGTCGAGGTCGACCACGCAGGCACCTTCGCCTACTTCACCTTCGAGGTGACCGACGCCCTCGTCTCGTACTCGATCCACCCGGTCTCTGGCGAGCTCGGCGGTATCAAGGAGACCCCGACCACGGGCAAGCCCGCCGCGCTCAGGATCCACCCCAAGAAGCGCTACGCCTACGTCGCTTGCTCGGACACGAACACCCTGGACGTGTTCACCCTCGACCCGGTCCACGGTGGCGCCTCGCTCCTCGAGACCCACGCCACGGGCCTGACCCCGACCGCGGTCGAGTTCGATCCTTCGGGACGTCAGCTCTACGTCCTCAGCGAGGACTCGAACGAGGTGCGCTCCTTCGCCGCCGACCAGAAGACCGGGCTCTTGACCCCGCTCGACACGGTGCGCACCCGCACCGAGGCCGTGCACTTCGGCTTCCAGCGCGGCGAGAAGCCCGCCCAGCCGAGGGAGGAGTTCCTGTACGTCGTGAACTCGGACTCGGATGACGTGGCCGGCTTCTCGATCGACGCGAGCTCCGGTTTGCTGACCTCCAGCGGCAGCAGCCTGACGGGTCAGAACCCTGCGGACGTCGCGGTCGACCCCCTCGGTCGCTACATCTGGGTCGCCAACGTCGCCGACAGCTCGATCAGCATCTTCAAGATCACGCCGGGGACCGGTGAGCTTGTCCCCTCGGGCCTACCCTACCAGCTCGGCGTCGACCCCGGCGGTCTGTCCGTCGACCCTGCCGGTGACTATCTCTACGTGAGCCTGCCGGAAGACGACGAGATCGTCGGTCTGCGCATCCTCGCGAACGGAGACCTGACCGAGGTCGATCGCACCTCCTTCGGGGACGGTCCCACCAGCGTGTCGATCGACCCGACAGGCCAGTTTCTGTGCGTGTCGAACCTCGGCAGTGTCCCCCACACGGTCTCGGCCATCCGCGTGCTGAAGGGTGAGTTCCTCGCCACCACACCGGAAGCGGCGGCTCCCGGCCATCCCGGCCGCTTGAGCTTCGCGCCCGACGGAATGCACGCCTACGTGGCCCTGGCCGGCTCGAAGCTGATCGTGCCCTACTCGATCGATGCGGACACTGGCGCCCTCACGATCCAGGTTGCGGGCTCGATCGCAGTCGACACCGCCCCGTCCGCTGTAAGCCTGACCCCGGACGGCCGCTTCGCCTTCGCCGCGGTCCCAGGCAACGTCAACCAGAACGGCTACGTCGCCGCCTTCGCCATCGACGAGAGCAACGGCAAGCTGAGCGCCGCGGGAACCTTCATCGACGGCATGTCGCCGGTCGACCTGGAGGTCGGCCCGACGAGCCGGTACCTCTACGTGGCCAACGGCCAGGGCGACGACCTGACCGTCTTCACGATCGACGCCGATAGCGGCTCCCTGACGGTGCTGAGCAACACTCCCGCCGGCCTGAAGCCAGAGGCCCTGATCCTCGCGATCAAGGTCGACTGAGGCGGGTCGCGGCTGGTTCTAATGGGGAGCATGAGCTCCCCTACCGCCGCTGCCCTGCTGCTAGTCCTCCTGCCGACCCTGGTCCTCGCCCAGGACCGGATCACGGGTCGTGCGTTCGCGACCCGCAGTCCGGTTCTGGCGCGCAACGGGATGGCCGCCACGAGCCAGCCCCTGGCCACCCAGGTGGCTCTCGACGTGCTCAAGCGCGGCGGCTCGGCGGTGGACGCAGCCATCGCGGCCAACGCCATGCTGGGTCTGGTCGAGCCCACCGGCTGCGGCGTCGGTGGTGACCTGTTCGCGATCGTGTGGGACAGCAACGGCAAGCAGCTGCACGGCCTCAACGCGAGCGGCCGGTCGCCGCAGGGCCTGACCCTCGACACGCTCCGCGAGCGACTCGCGGCCGAGGATCAGGACGAGATCCCCCCCTACGGTCCGCTGCCCGTCAGCGTGCCCGGCTGCGTCGACGGCTGGTTCGAGCTCCATGAGCGCTTCGGCAAGTTGCCGATGGCCGCCGTGCTCGCACCTGCGATCGCCTACGCGGAGGAGGGCGCGCCGATCAGTGAGGTGATCGCCCACTACTGGGGCATCGGCGTCGAACGGCTGGCTGAGTACCCCAACTTCAAGGACACCTTCGCGCCGGGTGGGGCCGCGCCCCGCGTGGGCGAGGTGTTCCAGAACCCCGGCCTGGCGCGCACCTACCGGGCGCTGTCCGAACACGGCCGCGATGCGTTCTATCGCGGTGAGCTCACGCCCGTGATCGCCGCCGCCGTCCAGGAGCTCGGCGGGTACCTGACCGTCGAGGACCTCGAGTCCCACCGCAGTGAATGGGTCGCGCCGGTCTCGACCAGCTACCGGGGCGTCGAGCTCTGGGAGCTGCCCCCCAACGGACAGGGCATCGCCGCCCTGCAAATGCTCAACGTCCTCGAAGCCTATGACCTGGCTGGCATGGGCTACGGCAGCGCGGAGTACGCGCACGTGTTCCTCGAGGCCAAGAAGCTGGCCTTCGAGGACCGAGCGCGCTTCTACGCGGACCCTGCCATGGTCGACGTCCCAGTCGACGCGCTGATCTCCAAGGAGTACGCCGCGCAGCGCCGCGCGTCGATCGACCTCGAGCGCGCGTCGCAGGTCCTCGCACCGGGAGACCCGGCAGGTCTCGAAGAGGGCGACACGGTGTATCTGTGTACCGCGGACCGCTGGGGCAACATGGTCTCGCTCATCCAGAGCAACTACCGAGGCATGGGCTCGGGGGTCACGCCAAAGGGCCTCGGCTTCTGTCTCCAGGATCGGGGCCAGCTGTTCGCCCTCGAGGACGCGCACCTCAATGTCTACGCGCCCGGAAAGCGGCCCTTCCACACGATCATCCCGGCGTTCCTCACGAAGGACGGTGCGCCCTACATGGCCTTCGGGGTCATGGGCGGAGCGACCCAGCCCCAGGGCCACGTACAGATCGTGGTCAACCTGGTCGACTTCGGCATGAACGTGCAGGAGGCCGGTGATGCGCCGCGCCTGCTGCACCAGGGCTCCTCCCAGCCCACGGGGACGCGCATGGTCGACGGGGGCACGGTCCACCTCGAGGCCGGGTACGCGGACTGGGAAGTCGTGCGCGCCTTGAGCGCGCGTGGACACAACCTCACCTGGAACGTGGGCAGCTTCGGGGGGTACCAGGGCATCCTCCTGGATGCCGAGCAGGGCGTGTACCACGGCGCTTCCGAGAGCCGCAAGGACGGGCACGCCGCAGGCTACTGACGCGCGAGGGCCCTCGCCGGAGGTGATCGCGAGGATGACCGAGATGAGGCACGGGCGCGATGGTGCCCCCCTGGACCGCATCAGATCGGGGCGCGCGAATCCCGGCGTGGATGGGGGCCCGCGCGGAGTGGCCTTGCGTTAGCCTGGAATTGGCTCGTCCGGTTCGTAGGCGGACGTGCTCGGAAAGGACCTCCTCTTTCCCACCATGCGACGCATCATGCTCTCCCGTTCTGCCCACCGATCCGTTCTGATTCTCGCTGCACTCCTGTCCGCCTGTGGAGGTGGCGGAGGTTCGGGGAGCGGCTCCTCGACCCCCGGCGGCCCGACTGGGCTGACCTACGGCGAGAACCTGTTCGTCGTGCTCCTCGGCGCGGAGATCGAGCCGCTCGTCCCCGCTGTGCAGGGGGTCGTGACGACCTGGACGATCACGCCCGCGGCCTTGCCGCCGGGCCTGGGTTTCGACGCGGCCAGCGGTCGGATCAGCGGCACGCCAAGCACCCTCACCGCGCGTGAGACCTTCAAGATCGAGGCTGGTAACGCGAACGGGTCGACCTCGATCGAGATCGACCTGCGCGTGGCTGAGCCGGCCAACTTCCTGCACGTGGCCCAGAGCGACGGCACGCTGTCGACCCTGGTCGTCGACGTCGTGCGTGGGGAGGTCGACTCCTTCGGATACCAGGCCGATCCGGCCGGCTTCCCAGTCCCGGAGCGGGCGGTCGCCCACCCCTCGGGGAAGGCGCTCTACGTCCCGAACCTCGGGAACGCGCTCAACGACTCGAACATCTCCACCTTCGGGATCGACAGCCGAGGGCAGCTGACGCCGCTCACCCCGGCCCCGGTGGGCCCGGGACCGCATGACTTCGTGCTGCGCTCGGACGGGGCCGCTGCGTACGCGGTCTGCCGGGGGTCGGATGAGCTGCTCGCCTACAAGGTCGACCCGGTCACCCTCGAGCTGAACGGCTTCGTGGGCAACCCTCAAGTGATCGTCGGGGACCAGCCGATCGCGCTGGCAATCGACCCGCTGAACGCCATTGCCTACGTGGCGAACGAGGCCTCGACCGACATCACGCTGGTCCATCTCGACCGGGTCAGCGGTGAACCGACCGGGGCGACCAGCACGTTCTTCCTGAACAACGGGAAGCCGGGAGACCTCGCCATCGACCCGACGGGGCGGCTGCTCTTCGTCACCCTGATCAACTTCAAGCTGGTCCTGGCCACGATCATCGACCAGAACACGGGCCACCTCACGGTGGTCGGCAGCGCGCCCACCGGGAACACGCCGCGGGCGATCGCGGTCCACCCCGACGGGGACTACCTCCTGGTCGTCAACGAGGGGGATGACAGCATCAGTGCCTACGAGGTCGACCCGGCAACGGGCAAGATGACGGCGGGTGGGCCAGCGCTGGTCGTCGGTGGCGACCCGACGGACCTGCGCATCGAGGACTCCGGCAAGAGCGCTTTCTTGTGTTGCCGCTCGGCCTCCGAGATCGTCACCCTCGACCTGGCCGACCGCCTGAACCCCACCGTCGCCTGGCGCACACGCACGCGCAAGTCGCCCCTGGCCCTGGGCGTCCTCGGTGGCGGGCGCCCGATCCGGCTCCAGGCCGAACGGCTCTATGCGCTGAACATCGGAGACGCCTCGATCTCGAGCTACGCGGTCGAACCGAACACGGGCGCGTTGACCGAGTCCGGGCCCGCCGTGCTCACGGGACCTCAGCCGACAGCCATGGCGCTCGACCCCCTGGGCCGCTTCCTCTGGGCAGCGTCCGCCGGAGACGACGGCGTCCAGGCCTACAAGGTCGACGAGGTCACCGGCGTGCCGACCGCTAGCGGCTCGGTGACGGCGACCGATGCCGACCCGGCGGGGCTGGCCGTGGATCCCGCGGGGCGAGTCCTGTTCGTGACCAGCGCGGTCACCGATCAGCTGACCAGCTTCGCGATTCACCAGGGCAACGGCACGCTGACGCCCGTGGACCTCGTGACGACCACCGTCGATCCGGGTACGATCAGCGTGGACCCGACCGGCCAGCTCGTGGCGACCGGCGACCAGGGGTCGGGCTTCGTCTCGGCCTTCCGCTTCGACCTGGCCGGGAACTTCGTCGAGCACCTCTCGGGGGACTTCGGGCCGGGCGACCCCTCGGGCCTGCACTGGAACCGCGCGGGAGACCGGCTCTACGTGGCACTCCCTGCGACCGATCTGGTCATGCACTACGACCTGAACGCGCAGACCCTCGACCTGACCCTGATCAACCCGGGGGCCCCCGCGGAAGACCCGCTCGCGATCGTCCCCCACCCGTCCTTGCCGCAGGCCTACAGCCCGATCACTGATCCCGCGTTCGAGGGACTGCAGTCGTTCGCGTTGGCCGAGGACGGCACGCCGACCTCGGAGGGCTTGCTGACCGGGGTGGGCCTGCTACCCGTCGACCTGGTCATCGATCCGGCTGGTCGGTTCCTCATCACCGCCAACCTGGGCGGAGACAACCTGAGCCGCTTCACCCTCGACGCCGCGGGGGCACCCACCTTCGCCGGGATGACCCCCGCGGGGAACGACCCGTTCGAGCTGGTGCTGCTGCGGAAGGCGAAGTAGGCGCGGGCCCAGCTCCTCCCGGTCAGGAGCTCGCGCCGCGGGTGCGAGCTCATGGCGCGCGACCGGCGGGGCCCGCTCCGCCCCCGGTCCCGGTAATCTGTGCGCTGGGCATGGATGTCTGGAGACTGCTCGAGCGTGCGGCCGACCGGTGGCCGGATCGCCTCGCCGTCGTCGACGGCGAGCTGCACCGCACGTACGCAGGGCTCCGCGCACGGGCGGCAGGCCTCGCTGCCACCCTGGAGCTCGCGCCCGGAGACAGGGTGGCTTACCTCGGCCGCAACTCAGCCGCCTACCTCGAGGCAACCTTTGCCGCGGCGGCTTCGAGTTCCATCCTCGTCCCGCTCAACACCCGACTGGCGCCCGCGGAGCTGGCGCTGATCCTCGCAGACGCGCAGCCTCGCTTGACGCTTGCCGACGAGGACCTCGCCGACAAGCTGCCCGCGGGTCAGCGGCGTCGGCTGACCGGGGATTGGGGTGACGGAACGTTCGAACCGGAGGAGGTCGCGCCCGACGACCCGGTGCACCTGTACTACACGAGCGGCACGACCGGCGCCCCCAAGGGGGTCGTGCTGACCCAGCGCAACGTGCTCGAGCACGCCCTCGCCGCCACGAGCGAGCTCGACATCGCCGACGACGACGTGTGGGGCCATGTGGCGCCGATGTTTCACCTGGCCGACGCCTGGGCCAACCTGGCGATCACGGGGGCTGGAGGTCGGCACGTCATCGCGCCGCGCTTCGACGCGCGTGAGGTGCTCGATCTGTTCGCGCGCGAGGGTGTCACGATCACGAACCTGGTGCCGACGATGCTCGTGCGCCTGGTCGTCGAGGCGGAGCAGCGCGGCCCCGGTGACCTCGCGCTACGGCAACTCCTCTCGGGCGGTGCGCCCATCGCGCCTGACACGGTCGAGCGTCTCCTCGCCGTTTTCGGGTGCGAGTACACCCAGACCTACGGGCTGACCGAGACGAGCCCGTTCCTGACCCTCGGCCTGCTGCAGCCCCACCACCGCGAGCTGGACGCGGCGCAGCAGCTCGCCCTCCGTTGTCGCACGGGCCGGGCCTTCGAGACGGTGGAGGTCGAGGTCGTCGACGACGAGGGCGAGCCCGTAGCCAACGACGACCGGGCCGTCGGGGAGATTCGCGCTCGGGGTACGACCGTGTCGCCCGGTTACTGGAACCGCCCGGAGGAGACGGCCCTGGCTCACCGAGACGGTTGGTTCTACACGGGCGACCTGGCCACGATCGACGAGGAGGGCTACCTGCGCATCGTGGACCGCAGGAAGGACATGATCCTGACCGGCGGCGAGAACGTGTTCTCGATCGAGGTCGAGGACGTGCTCACCGCCCACCCAGCGGTGCTGGAGGCCGCGGTGTACGGGCGGCCGGACCCCGAGTGGGGCGAACGCGTCTGCGCCGCCGTGGTGCTCGAGCGGCCCGCCGAGATCTCGGAGCTCGAAGCCCACTGCCGACAGCACCTGGCCGGCTACAAGTGTCCACGGCTGATCGAGGTGCGTGAGGAGCTGCCGCGGACAGGGTCCGGCAAGCTGTCCAAGGCGCAGTTGCGGGACGAACGGGGCTGAGCCGGGCGGCGTCGTGCGACCACGGCGAGTTCGCCGCCCGGCCTTGGAGCTTGCGCCACGGGTGCAATCTCCGGCCTTGAGGCCCAGCGCGCCCCAACTCCCACACCCTCGGGTGTGCGCGCAGGGACAGCCACGCCTGCGCATGAGGCGTAGGCGGCCCCAGCGGGGTCGCCCAGCCACCGCCTTCCACCACCCTCCCCC
>JAQBVH010000107.1 GCA_027623615.1 Planctomycetota bacterium
CCTCCTGGCGTCTGGGACCGCCGCCCTCTGGGCGCTGGGCTTCATGGGGCTCGTCGGCCAGCCGATCAACATCTTCACCGCGCAGCTCCCGCTGCTCGTGATGGTGATCGCGTACACGGACGCGATCCACCTGATGATCGACACGCTGCGCGGTCGACGGGCGGGGCTCGGTCCCGTGCAGGCCGCGTCGAAGTCGATCCGTGACCTCGGGCTGCCCTGCGCCCTGACCTCCCTCACCACAGCGATCGGCTTCGGCTCGCTCGTCATCTCCCGGGTCGAGGTGATCCAACGCTTCGGAGGGGTCTTCGCCGCGGCGGTGGCCATGTCCTTCGTGGTCGTCCTGACCGTGATCCCGTTCGGGACGAGCCTCTTCTTGCGCGACAGCCGGCGGCCGTCCCTGTCCACGCGCTTCTCCAGGATGCACGTGCCGGCCGAGCGTCTGATTCGCGCGGTGCTGCGCCGGCCGCGCACGGTCGCCTTCGCGGGTCTCGGACTGACCGGGTTCTTGCTCGTGCTCGCGCTGCAGCTCGTGCCTGAGAACACCCTGACCGAGACGACGCCCAAGGGCCTCGACGCGACCGACGCCCTGGCCGTCCTCGAGGAGCGCTTCGGCGGCGCGCTCAGCGCCTCGGTCCTGGTCGAGTGGCCGGCCGAGCGCCCCTGGCACGACGAGAGCATCCAGACCGTCCTGACGGAGGTCACGCGCGTCCTCGAGGAGAGCCCCTTCACGCACGCCCCACGCTCCGCCCTCGACCTGCTCGAGCTCCTCCCCCCGGGGATGCGCAAGCCAGAAGCCGTGGGCGCACTGCCGGCCGAGCTGGTCGGTCGCTTCCTGCGAGCCGACCTGGGTCGTGCGTTGGTGAGCGCGCGCGTGCCGGACGAGAGCAGCGCGGTGTGCGACCCGGCCTACGCGGCCCTCGAGGAGGAGCTCGCCCGGATTCGCGCGGCCCATCCCGGCGTCGACCTGAACCTGACCGGGACCGGCTACATCGCGCGGCGCAACGTCAACCTGATCATCCGCGACTTCGCGCTCGGCCTCGGCCTCGCAGCCCTGGTGATCTTCCTCGTGCTCGGCGTCGCCTTCCGCTCCTGGCGCCTGGGTGCCTTGAGCCTCCTGCCCAACGCCTTCCCCATCGTGGTCGCTGCCGCCGGGCTGCGCATCGCGGGGCTCGAGCTGCAGATCTCGAGCGTGCTCGCGTTCACGGTGCTGCTCGGGATCGCGGTCGATGACACGATCCACCTCGTCTGTCGTTACCAGCGCGAGCGCGCGGAGGGGCACGGCGTGGACGAGGCCCTGGTGCGCGCCTTCCTCGGCGTCGGTCGTGCCCTGGTGATCACCACCGTCGTGCTGGCCGGAGGCTTCGGCGTGACCCTGTTCTCCAGCCTGCCCACCTCCGCGCTCTTCGCGCTGATCGTGATCACCGGCCTGATCGCCGCGCTGCTCGGGGATCTGATCCTCCTGCCCGCGACGATCAAGGCGTTCGGCGGCGGGAAAGCTCCTACGGATTGATCACGAACTGCACCGCGTCCGTGAGCCCCGAGGTCGCGGTCGCGGACGGGTCGCGGTACCAGTACTGGGCGTAGACCGTCGTGCCGGCGGTGAGGGAGGGGTCGGCGCCCGAGGCGATGTGGACGTTGAAGTCGAAGGTCAGCTGCCCCGTGCAGTCGGTCCCGCTCCCCGAGCCGCCCGAGAACTGGACCGGCGTGCGCACGAGGGAGCCGCCGAGGCACAGGCTGCCGTCGCCGATGGGGATGAAGCCGGCCTGGTCGGCGTAGACGAGGATGCCGAACTGCTGGTTGAGCACCTGGTCACCGGTGATCCAGAAGCCGAAGCCCGACGAGGCGCTCGCGACCCCCTGCCAACCGATCGAGGGCGCGCAGCCCGCGCTGCTGGCCTTGGCCACACAGTAGACCTGCGGGTCGTTCGTGCCCTCCCAGAGGAAGATCGGGTTCGAGTACGCGGTGTCGCCAGAGTCCGTCTCGACGTAGGCCCGGTAGTAGGTGCGGCCCGGGGCCGTGTTGTCGCTGGCCGAGAAGACGAACGAGCCGCTCGTCAAGAGGCTCTGGCCGATGATCGACTCGCTCGCGTCCCCCACGCGGCCGCGGAAGAGCGTGACCGTCCCGTTCGCCGCGCCCACGTTGACGTGCGCACGGATCGTGAGGGGCGCGCTCGGGACCGGCGTCGGCAAGGTCGTGCGCGAACCCATCGGGAGGGTCGAGCCGCCGAGCTGGGTCTCGAGGACCAGGGAGGGGCCGTCCGACACGTAGCTCTGGCCGGCCTTCAGGGCAGCCTCGAGGCTGACCTCGGTCATCGGGCCGTCGATCAACACGTGGTTCGCGCCAAAGGCGAAGGCCTCGTCGTGGGTGTCGCTGCCGGAGTAGGCGTACAGCACGCGGCCGTCGAGGAGCCAGTCGACCCAGTCACCGACGTGACCGCCCTGGCCGCTCTGGCTCGCGCCGTTCCAGATCTCGACCCCGTGCAGGCCATCGGCCTCGAGGCCGAGCGTCGCCTGGTTGCTGTTCCATGCGAAGCTGCCGGCGTCAGGATGGTGGGCGATCGCGTAGCCGCCCTGGGCGCGCACCGCGTCGATGTTGTCGGTGAAGTCGTTCAGGCCGCTGCAGAACCCGAGCAGGCCATCGCCGCCGCCCGTGATGCGGCTCGAGAGGCCATGCGCCCCCATGTGATTGGCCGAGGTGAAGCCGAGGCACAGCGCATCACCAGCGTCACCACCCTGCTGGGCACCCTCCTCGTCGCTCGACACCTCGACGTCCGGCAAGCACAGGAAGGAGCCGTCGCTGATCGCGGCGATCTCGGCCGCGATCGTGTTGTACTCCCCGTCGCTGTTGATGCAGTACGAGTGGTCGGTCGCCGTGAACCAGTCGAGGCCGAGCACCTGGTACTGGCTCTTGAGCTGGGCGAAGCTGAACGAGCCCGAGGTCTGGAACGTCTCGGCCGTGCAGTTCGAGGACGGCGCGCAGGCCCCGATCGCTTCTCCATGGCACGAGTGCACGTGCAAGTCGCCGCTGTGGATCTGCAGCCCGCCGCTGCCGGGCTGGGCCAAGCTGGTCGGGAGCCCCGCACGCGGGCCGCGCCAGGTGAGCGTCTCGGTCACCACGCTCTGCTGCAGGTCGCCGCCAGGCACGCGCCAGGTGAGGGCCCAGGTCACGTCCTCGGTCGCGCCGACCGACTCCGTGCCGTCGAAGACCTGGTCGTAGGGCAGGGTATGGTTCAAGGCCGCGTAGGGACGCTGGCTCGGGTCTGCGTACCGGACGGACAGCTCCGCGACCTTGCGCTGGTAGCGCACCAGTCCCTCGCGCGCGGCCTCCCCGGTCAGGGGCGGGTCGTTCTGGCCAGCGAAGTGCAGCTGCTCGTCGTGCCGGTGAGCCAGCTGCGCGGGGAGCTGCTCGAGCAGCACGTTCAGGTCGAAGAAGTCCCGGTCGCCGGTCAGACGTTCCGTGAGGTCGAGGTGCTCGATGACGCCGTAGCGAGTCCACACATCGAGCCCGACCAGCTCGACGGGCTGTCCCTCGCTGGCTCGGTTGACGACCAGGAGCTGCGCCGCCGCAGGTTGCGCAACAGCGACGTCCGCGACGGCGAACGCGACGAGCACCGGGCCGCGGTCTTCTACCACGGGGCGCGAGCTCCAACTGGTGAACCAGAGCAGCGAGAAGGCGACGGGAGCGAGGAGGCTGGCGGTGCGGCGCATGGGGCAGGGCCTGGGGTGAGGGTCGAGACCCAGAGTAGCCGCGCGCCCGTCCCATCGGGAGATGATGTTGCCGCTGGGGGACGCTCAGCCCGCCGGACCGCCCTTGAACAGGGGCAAGAGCGTCGGACCCAAGCGCTCGTACAGCTGCCCGGTGGCGCGCACGTCGCGCAGGCAGTACTCGCCGATGTCCTCGATGCGCCCATCGCGATAGGCGCGCGCGACCTGGCTGCCGTCGATCGAGCCCTTGGGGCTGTCGACGTCGAAGCGCCGGCACCAGTAGTCGAGGGAGTACCGGTCGCGGGTCGCGCCCTGGAAGCAGAGCACGTCCTGCAGATCGCAGTGGTCACCGATGTCGTAGCGGTAGGGCACCAGGTTGCGGCTCGGCTTCACCCCGAGCTGCGCCGAGCGAATCGTCAGGATCGGACCGTCGTAGCCGCGACCGTTGTAGGTCACCAGGCGCGGGTACGGCTTGAAGCCGACGATGTCCCAGAACTTCTGCAGCAGCGCCGTCTCGTCCCCTCGGAAGATCTTCGAGTTCGGCACCTTCTCCCAGGTCTGCTCCGCGGCCGAGTCGCCCTCGAGCAAGATGAAGCCGCGCTCGTGCTCCACGATCCACAGCCCGATCGCGATCACCTTGCCCAGCCCCGGCATCCGGGCCGTGCGCTCGGGCAGCGCCTCGCGCCGCGAGGGGTCCTTCTCGCGCTCGAGCAGGTAGCCCCGGGTGATCTCGTCGACCTCCTCCCAGGGGAAGCCCGCCACCTCGATGTCGAAGACGACCGTCAGTCGTTGGGAACCGGCCATGCGGCGTAGGTTACCAGGCGAGCCCGCCCGGCAGAGCGACGAGCGCGCCAAGCGAGGACGAAGGCCAGGACCGCCAGCCAGCCCGCGCCACCGAGGACCCGCGGCCAGGTGGGCGGAGGCGCCGGCACGGTGGCCGCGCAGCCGCCGCCGCTGGAGGAGGTCTCGAAGTGGAAGGCGCTCGCCAGCGCGGTGGCCTGGCCCGTGTCGTCCTCACGCACCATCACGTTGCCCGAGACCAGGGTGCAGGGCGGCGTCGTCACCTGCAGGGTGCCCGGGCTGACCAGGACGACGTTCGAGGCGGCGACGCCCCCCAGGCCGGTGGTCAGCACGGCGCCGAAGATCACCTCGGTGTTGGCCGTGAAGTTGCTGCCGGTCAGGGTGACCGTCTCGCCCCCCTCGGAGGACCCGCTGCCGGGGCTGACGCTCGCGACGACGGGGTCGCGCTTGCTGCTGTAGACGAACGCCGAGCTGGCGGTCTGACCACCGGGTGTCTCGACCTGGAGGACATAGGGGCCGCCGATCACGCCGGGCTCGGTGACCACCTCCATGCGCGTCTCGTTCACGATCGTCAGGTTGGGCTGCAGGGTCCCGTCGATCGTCACGAAGCTGCCTGCGACGAAGTCACAGCCGTTGATCGTGACCATCGTCCCGCCCGCGGCGTCGCCGGCGATGGGGAAGACGACGTCGATCTCTGGCACCGCCGTGAACAGCATCGCGCCCGGGTCACGGCCCTCGACCCCGGTCGAGTCGATGACGACCACGTCGTGGGTCCCCGCGATCGTGGCGCGGGTCGTCAGGGTGATGGTGTTCGCGTCGACCACCGTGCAGGTGCCGCCCGAATCGGAGTAGCGTTGATCCCCGATCACCACCAGCGCGCCCGGGTTGAAGCCCGTGCCGGTGATCGTGATGTCCGTGCCGCCCTTGCTGCTCGAGACCCCGGGGACGACCGTCGTCACCGTCGGGTCCGGCGGGGTGATCTCGACACCGGCGGAGAGGATGTGGTCCTCACCGCCCGGCGTGGACACCATCAGGTCGATGTGCCCGGGCGCCGCGCCAACCAGCGGAGTCGCGGTGAAGCTGACCGAGGAGGTGCCCCAGCTGACGCCACTGATCGTCACGCTGGGGTCGCTGGAGGTAAGGCTGCTGCCCGCCACGAGCCCGGAGCCACGCACGGTCAGCGCGTTGCCCTGACCGCGGACCGCGCGCAGGGGATAGTCGTCGGCCACGCGGCCGAGCTCGACGGAGACGTCCGCGTCGAGCAGCTCGATGCCCATGCTGACCGAGGAGCCGGCCGTCGCCGCGATCGAGCCCAGGACCCGCGCCTCGAAGTCGGTGTGGATCACATGACCCGCGGTCAGGTTCGCGGAACTGACGGGGTCCTCGAGAGGTGTCGCGTAGACCTCGTAGGTGCCCGTCGTCAGGGCAGGCAGATAGAACTGGCCCAGGCTGTTCGAGAGGACGGCCCCAACGACGCGCCCGTTGGCGTCCCGAGCGCCGACCCAGGCGCCGGCCACTGCGGAGTTGTCCGAGGTCCGCTGCAGGGTGCCGGTGATCATGGCGTAGGTGCCGGCGGGGTACATGTGTTGCAGGCCGTGCACGTCGTCGAGGGACAGGCTGCGGTGCAGGATCACGGTCGGGTCCACGTAGGGGTACATGGTGCCCCCCGCGCAGCCGGTGTGGTCGAGGCCGAGCAGGTGCCCGAACTCGTGGGCCGCGACGTCCTGGATATCGAAACGGCCCGGCGTGCCGCTGGTCGTGAACAGGAAGTTCTTCCCGTTGAACAGGATGTCGGCGTCGATGATCTCGCCGGACGTGTAGAAGGTCAGCGGGGTCACCGCGACGATGCCCGAAGCACCGGGGAAGTAGCCCGAGGTGTTCGTCTCGTCGAAGTACACCATGTGGCGAGCGTCCGACTGCCAGTCGGTCGATGCCTGCTCGCTGGCGCGCACGTCCTCCCAAAGGTGGGCCGAGGTGCCGGTGACGTCGTTCCAGGCCTGGACCGCGTTGCGGAGCGCAGGCATGTGGCCATCGTCCGGGACGTCAGCCGAGCCCGTCTCGTTG
This sequence comes from Planctomycetota bacterium, assembly GCA_027623615.1. GTDB lineage: Bacteria > Planctomycetota > UBA1135 > UBA1135 > JALWOP01. The sequence continues at coordinate 6,570 of JAQBVH010000107.1, forward strand.
ATCACGAAGGAGATGCTGCCCGGCGAGGTCCAGAACAGGACGTTGCCGTTGGCGCTGTAGATCAGCCGCACGTGCGCGATCACGAAGCTGGCGCAGAGGACGCCGAGGAAGAGGAGGAGCTTGCGGTGCATGCTTACTTGCCCTCCGCTTGCTCACGGGCGCGCCGGGCACCGGCGGCCGCTTCCATGCGGGCGATCAAGCCGGCGTAGTCCATGACGTCGAGTCGATCCGCGGGCAGGGGCAGGCCGCCGCCGGCTCCGACCAGGGACGCACCCTCGCTCCCGCGGACCGCGAGCTTGCCGCCCATGCCGTCGCCGACGATGCGCCAGCGCCCCTGATTGAGGCCGACGACGACCCGCAGGTCGTGGAGGCCAGGTTCGGTCAGCAGGATCACCACGTCGTCCCCGGGCACGAGGCTGGGCATCCCCGGCACGATGGTCACCTTGCCGCTCGGCAAGGCGCCGCCGGGCAGTCGGACCGTGCGCACGGGGAGGTCCTCACCCCACCAGGTGCGGTCGACGATCAGATGGAAGTCCGTGAAGACCTCACCGTTGATCTCGAGCGAGGTCGCCGAGGCCACACGCGCCTCGAGCGCAAGCCCGGCTCGCTCCACGAGCCCATCGAGGTCCATCCGGATCGCCGTACCGGCCTCGGAGGGTCGCGGACGTTCGTACAGGGCTAGGCCCGCGCCGGAAACGGCGGCGGTCAAGCAGAGGAGAAGACTGCGCATGGGGAACGGGGTTGGGGGTCGGCGGCGCTCCACGCCCCTGGAAGCGTGTGGTACCGCTGGGGTGCCCTTGTCCTCGGCTACCCAATTGCGACATCTTTAGAAGCGGCGTGCTTTCAGAGGATCTCGGCGGGAGACCGAGGCGGGCCTCCAGCGGGCCGAGCGCCCCGCGTCCCGGATCTAGACCGGCGCAGGTCGGAGCTCTCATGCTCCCGACCCCGTGATGACGATGGACCCCAGGCGCCACCTACCCAGCCCACCTCATGAGCTCGCCGTCCATCAAGGACCTGATCCGCAACAACCTGTCCATCCCCACGCTCCCGGACGTGGTGTTCAAGATCAACGGCCTGATCTCGGACCCGAACTCGGGGACCGCAGAGCTGGGCGCGCTCGTCTCCAAGGATGCTCCCTTGGCAGCCAAGGTCCTGCGCATCGCCAACAGCGCCGACTACGGCCTGGCGGGTGAGTGCGTCTCGACCGAGCAGGCCAGCACGGTGCTCGGCATGAAGGTGCTCAAGAACATCGTGACCCAGGTCGCGGTGATCAACCAGTTCGAGCACGTTCAGGGGAACGAGCACTTCTCGATCCAGGACCTGTGGAACCACGCCGGGTACACCGCGCACCTCTGCGCGGCCCTGGCGAAGAAGTCGAGGGTCCTGCGCGCGTTCACCCCCGATGAGCTCTACGTGTGCGGCCTGCTGCATGACGTGGGCAAGATCGTGCTGCTCGACGGGTTGGGCGAGCGCTACCTCGAACTGGCCAGCAAGGCCGCGGACGAGGGCCTCTCCCTGTACCGCGTCGAGAAGGCCGCCCTTGGCTTCTCGCACACCGACGTCGGCGCCGTGGTCGCCAACCGCTGGAGTCTCCCGGAGCAGATCGCGAACGCGATCCAGTACCACCACGGCCCGCGGGACGAGGTCTCCAAGAACGTCGTCGTGTCGATCGT
>JAQBVH010000108.1 GCA_027623615.1 Planctomycetota bacterium
GGTCGTCAGCTCCGCGGCGGTGATCGACGTCAGGGCGCCGGTCGTCCAGACCGAACGCACGCGGCCGCCGAGCAGCCAGGTGGGGCAACGCTCCAGGTCGAAGAGGGCGACGGGCGCGCCCTCCCCTGCGATCCAGACCCCCCTCCGCTGCGCGCCCGTGTCGGGCAGGTCCGCCTTCCAGCGCATCACCGGCGGCTGGGAGGTGTCGGTGTCCGACAAGGCCGTCACGGTCAGAAAGCGGGCGCGCACGGGATCGAAGACCGCACCCGCCGTGCTGCGGCCCTCGCCGACCCAGGTGGCGCGCTCGAGCTCTTCCCCCACCGTCAACAGGGGCAGCGTGCGGCGCCGCTGCGCCTCGGGCTCGAGCACGCGCGCCTCGATCACGACCGCAGTACCGGTGTTGCGCACGGCGCTGAACTCGGGCCGGCGGGACCAGACCTCGAACGAGCGCCAGTCCACGACCGACACCTGCACGTCGCCGAGCCGCCGGCGCGGCGGCAGGATCGGGGTGAGCAGGACCTGTGGCCGCGGCCCGATCGCGTCGAGGCCGGCGGTGTGCGCGGGGAGGTCGAGCAGGATCAGGTTGTCGGCCCAGCGCCGCTGCCTTGCGCCGGCGAGCAGGTCCTCCCGCAGGTTCGCGACGGCTTCCGCGGCGCGCACGTGGGGCACGGACTGGGCGCGACCGAGGATCGAGAACAGCCCGCCAACCAGGATCGGGACGCAGGTTCGGCGCCAGCCGGAGAGGGCGGCGCTCGAGGTGCCCAGCCCGATCGCCATGATCACACCCGCGGGGAACAGCACGTGCGCGCCGGCCAAGCCGTCGAGGGTGACCCGCTCCCCGGCGACGGGCACGACCGCGACGAGCATCGCGATGCTCCAGCCGAGCATGACCCGTCCCCAGAGTCGCGGGGCGGAGCGCGCGGCGACCAGTGCTGGGTGCAAGGCGATGAGGGTTGCGAGGGCGGCGAGCAGGGGTGCGCTCGCGCCGAGGCCGTGGACGTTGCCCGGCATGAGGAGCACGCCCAGGCGCTCGAGCCACAGGTGCGGGGCCGCGAGGCTCGGGAGTGCGATCAGATCACGGGCACCGTGGCTGAGCAGGGCGCGGGGCGCGGCCTCGAGGCCGACCGCGAACAGGAACACGCCCAGGGTCGTGGCCGTCGTGCGCAAGCGCGCCAGCCGCGGGCGCAGGCGCCGGGCGGACTGGTACTCCCCGGCGGCCATCAAGAACGGCAGGAAGAACGCGAGCGGTGAGCACAACCCGGCGAGCACCGCAAGGAACCAGGCGAGCGCGACCAGCTCCTTGCGCCGATCCTGACGTCCGGCGAGGAACGCCCACCCGCACCAGCTCCCGAGGGCGAGCACGAGCAGGTCCCCGCGCTCGGACAGGCGCGCGACCGACGCCACCGCGACGGGATGCAGGAGCACGAACGCCCCCCCGGCATTGCCCGCCGCGCGGGACACGTCGCTGCCCGCCCAGGGCTCGAGGGAGCGGCGCAGGAACCCGACCAGGCCCCAGGCGGCGAGAAAGAGCAGGACCAGGTTCTCGAAGCGCAGCGCCAGCGCCTCGTCGCCGGTCCAGACCCCGCCAGCAGCCCACAGCGCGCGCGAGGCATGGAGCGAGAGGCTGGCCCCCGGACGCCCGCCCGTGCCCTCGACCAGGTACCAGCCCCGCGCTCCCTCGGCCGCGTTGGCCTCGAGCGAGGTCAGGACCGTGAGGTCGTCGCCCAGAAACCCGCTGCCGAGCAGCGGGCCGTAGGCATAGGCGACCAGGGCCACGACGATGGCCAGGATCCCCACCACGCGCAGGCGGTACGGCATGACGGCGGATCCTACTCCTGCGTGGAGGTCACCGGAACGGCGGGCCGCCGACCTGGTAACGTGCCGCCATGCTCGCGACGTTCCGACCCCTGATCCAAGCCGCGCTGGACCTCGACCTGACCGATCCGGAGGCCGCGGTGGCGGAGCTGAAGCGACGCTTCGATCCTGTCGGTCCCGAGGCACAGTCCCTCAACGCCGCTCTGGAGGGTCTGCTCGCGAGCGGCGCCATCGCCGACCGCGGCGAGCTTCCCGTGCAGTGGAGCCGCGTGACCAAGGCCAGCGAGGAGAGCCAGGGGTTCTCGATCGACGTCGTGCGCATGACCGGCCCCGGCCCCAAGCACCGCCACCCCAAGGGCGAGGTCAACTACTGCATCGCGCGCCAGGGCACCCCGACCTTCGACGGCTTCCCGGCGGGCTGGGTCGTGATGCCCCCGGGCTCGGTCCACGTCCCCACCGTCGCGGGCGGGGAGATGTTGATCGTGTACCTCTTGCCCGAGGGAGCGATGGAGTTCCTCGAGGCGCCGGCGTAGGGAGCGCGGCGCCGACCTACGCGTGCTCGTCGCGTTCGGGGCGGCGGACCACGCGCTGGGAACCTGGGCGTCCGCCCGGGACCTCCTTGCAGTACCCGAAGTGGCGCAGGACCCGGCGTACGACCTTGGGCGCGGCGTCGTCGACCTCGTAGCAACGCAGGACCTCGTGGCACGTGCGCACACCCGGGAGGGCGCTCAACAGACTCTCGAGGCCGCTCCTGCGGCAGCGCTCGGAGAAGCGCAGCCAGGCCGGGGAGATCTCGCGGCACAGGAAGAACCCGTCCTGCCCCAGTGGCTGGTAGAGGGGCATCAGCATGTGGCCGCTGCGCGGACTGCGGATCGCGCCGCGGCGATCGTTCGCCACGTGCTGACCGACCTCGATCGGCGAGAAGTTGTCGAAGCCTGCGAGGGTCCGGTAGTCATCGCCGTCGGCGATGGAGTGGACGTGTACGACCTCGAGCAGACTCGGGGCTGCGCCGCTGTCGGCGCGCAGGAGCGCGTGGGCTTCGACGACCTGGGGTTGATTCCCCCCCACCGCGCCAGCGACCTCGAGGAAGCTCCAGATCGCGGCGACAAGTCGTTCCTCGGTGCGCGCGTCGTCGTGCAGGCCCCCCTCGACGACCAGGGCGGGCACCCCTCGATCGGCCAGGTAGGACAGCAGCGGTCCTTCGATCCCCTCCTCGATGCCGAGCACCATCGGCAAGGGCATGCGCTCGGAGAGGGTGCGGTTCTGCAGGGTGTCGGCCGCGAGCGTGAACGGTCCGCCGCCGCCGGAGGTCGTGTGCAGGTCGAGCACGCTCAGCGGGCCGTCCCAGTCGTCGACCTCGGCCTCAAGGGCGGCGAGGAGCTCGCGCTGCTCCTGGGCCTCGGCATCGACCGCCGGTTCGCCCCGGCGTAGGGCCGCCAGCTCGTCCATGCGCCACACCCGGTTGAGGTCGCGGGACAGGTAGCGCTCGCCGACGCGCAGGGCTTGACGGTTGCCCGAGAGTGCGACCACCCGACCGCACAGCGGCACGCTCGACGAGCCCAGCTCCTCGAGCACGCGCCGCGCGGCCCGCACACCGGCGGGCTCGTTGCCGTGCAGTCCTCCGACGAGGACCAGCAGGGGGCCGGAAACTCCCCGGTCGACCCGCCCCAACAGGCGCGGAACTTCCAGACCGCGGGCGGCGGAGGCACTCTCGATGGGCAGGAGCGACTCGATCATCGGGCGCAGTCTCGTTCCTCGTGCAGAGTCGGTCAACGGTCGCAGCTCCCCTGCGGACGAATCGATCACTCGGCGAGCGCGTCCTCGAGGAGGCTCGCAGCCACCGCGAGGAAGTCGTGCTCGGTGACGATGCCCACCAGTTGACGGCCCTCGACCACCGGTAGACAGCCCAGCCGGTTGTCTCGCATGAGCTTCATGGCGGCGAGGGTCGTCATCTCCGGCGTGCAGGTGATCGGATTCACGCGCATCACCTCGGAGACGGCGATCGAGTCTCGAGATCGTCCCTTCAGGAGCATGCGCAACAGACCGCGTTGGGACAGGAGCCCGACCAGGTTGCCCTGGTCGTCCTCGACCGGGATGCGCCGGATGTGCTCCCAGTCCATCAGGGAGGCGGCCAGCTCGAGCACATCCTCGGGGTGCACGGAGAACACGTCCCGGGTCATGATCTGAGACACCCGCTTCATGCCCATCTGCAGGTCCCCGCGACCGGGCTCGTAGGTCGCCAGGGGCCACTTGTGGACGGGCAACTTCTCGAGCTGGTTGCGATAGGTCGCCTGGGTCAGCGCGCGGTGGCGGCCGTCGACGTTGCCCGAGCTCCCCATCGAGTTCAGGGATTCCAGGGCCCACTGGGCGCCGTTGCGGCCCCGCTCGATACGCTCGCGGAGGATACCGATGTAGCGGTCGATGTCCTCGGTCGGGATCTTCTTCTCGCGCAGGCCCTCCTCCGCCAGGGGCAGGAGCTCGTCGAGGATGAGGTCGCGCGCGGTCTCCTCGCGGCCGTTGATCCAGCGGAACTGGGCGTGGAGGCCGTAGCGCGCCGCGTGGAGGAAGTTGTGCTTGGCGTCGTCGAACGACATGACCCTGGTCACGTCGCCGTACTCCTCACCAAGGGCGACCATCAGGCCGAAGTAGAACGCCGCCCCGGCGATCATGTCGGCTTCGGTCGGACCGGCGGGCAGCACGCGGTTCTCGATGCGCAGGTGCGGAACGCCGTCCGTCACGCCGTAGCAGGGACGGTTCCAGCGGTACACCGTGCCGTTGTGCAGGCACAGCGCCTTGAGGCGCGGGATCTCGCCGCGGTCGAGCACGGCGATCGAGGACTCGTCGAGGTTGGTCGCGAGCAGGGCGCGGAAGCGGGCCACGTCCGACTTGAAGATCTCGATCACCCCCTCCTTGATCCAGTCGTCGCCGAACGTCACCCGCTGACGCTTGCCCCGCTCGCGTAGGTGGTCGCTGCGCACGTCGAGGGACTGGGCGAACAGGGCGACGCGGGTCTCGTGCCACAGGCGGTGCTGGAGCAGCACGGGCGAGTTGCACGCGGATGCCAGCACCGGGCCCGTCACCAGCTGGGCCAGGTTGTAGAGCTTGGCGAACTCGTCGGCTGCGACCTGGAAGTGCAGCTGGAAGCTGGTGGTGCAGGCCTCGAGCATCACGTTGTCGTGGGTCACCTGCAGCTCGTCGAGGCCCTTGATCAACGTACGGAACTGGCCGCCCACCATCTCCTTCATCACCTTGTTGAAGGTGCGGAAGCGGGGGGTGTTGACCATGTTCTCGATGGTCAGGTCGCTCTGACGCAGGGTCGGAAGGATGCCGCAGAGCAGGACCATGGCGCCCTCCTCGTTGGCCGCTGCGCGGGCTTCGCGCATGCGCCGATCCATCTCCTGCTCCATCATCCGCAGGCAGTCCCCCGCCAGTGGCTGGGGCGTCAGGTTGGCCTCGATGTTGAACGTGGCCAGCTCGGGAGTGAACTCCTTGCCCAGCCGGGCCAGGACCGCGGGGCCCTTGGGCACCGGGTCCCAGTGGTCATCCACCAGGAACATCTCCAACTCGGCGCCGATGCGGCGCACGCCGGACTCGATCCGGCCCTCTTCGATCATGCGTTCGAGGGCGCGCACGTCCTCGAGCAACGCCTGGACGAAGGAGCGCAGCCCCTCACTCTCAGCAGCTTTGACGTCTTGTTCACCCATGGGAGCAGCCTCTCGAGGACCAGGGGCACTGTACCAAGGCCCCCTGGGCCGAAGACCACCGGGGTTTGGGCACTTCGTCCACCCCGCGGGCATCAGCTAGTCGCCGAACCTCGGGGATCTCACGGACCGGGCCGATAGAATCCGGACCTCGCCAACCGCAGTGACCCGATCGCGTAGGCGAATTCCCTGGCATGACCCGCATTTCTCCCCTCATTCCCCTGCTCTCCATGCTCCCGATCGTCGCCTGCGGCGGCGGGGAGCCGGAGGTTCCGAGCGACCCCAAGACCACCAGTCAGACCGAGGGCGACCCCGCCCCCAGCCTGCCCGGAATGATCGAGATCGAGGAGCCCAGCCAACGGGTGACCCGTCTTGAGATCGTCGAGGACGAGACCGAGGAGGTCGCCGATCGGCTGCTGGCCTTCTCCGACAAGGTGCGCCGGCGCGACTTCGCCGCGGCCAGGGAGAGTCTCAGCGATTCGTTCGCGGGCCACGACCTGGGCAGCCTCCCCGAGGGGACGCGCGCGACCGAACAGCTCGACATCGTGCGTGTGACCCGCGACCCGAGCGAGCCGCAGATCGTCGGACCCAACGCGTTCCTCGAGGGTGTCGCTGCGTTGATCGGACCCTGGTCACGGGTCGACTCCGTGCTCTGGAAGGTCAAGGCCGCCGAGTTCCAGCGCGGCCGCCCCCACTGGGGCAAGGTCAAGCTGTTCATCCACATGACAGGCCGCGGCGAGCGCGGGGGCGGCGAGGCGATCAACGGCTGGGGCTACGCCCGCGTGGAGCTGGTCGGTGACACATGGCTGGTCAGCCGGTTCCAGCTGACCTCGCTCGAGAGCGTCAGCCGCCCAGGGCCGATTTTCTCCTCGATCGCACCCGCCGCCGGCCTCGGGCACGTGGGCAACCGCTTCGGCAAGCCCGGCAACCAGAGCTTCGCCTTCAACGGCGCGGCCTGCGGCGACGTGGACGGCGACGGGGACTTCGACCTGTTCCTGCCCTCAGACGGGCGCAACTTCCTCTACCTGCTCGGCCCGACCGGGTTCAGCGAGGCGGCCGAGGAGCGCGGCCTGGCGCTGCCCGACGGCGGCACCGGCCCGGTGCTGTTCGACTTCGATCGGGACGGGGACCAGGACCTGGTCGTCGGCCACGTCAACGACGGCTTCACCTCGGGCGAGCGCATCGAGCTCTACGAGAACGACGGCAAGGGCTTCTTCACCCGCGTCGAGGGCGGCCTCGGGCTCGGCGCACGGGAGTACGACGCCTACTCGCTGACCGTCCTCGACCACGACGGAGACGGCTGGCTCGACGTGTTCGCGTGCGGCTACGGCCAGACCGCCAAGGAGCACAACAACTCCTGGATCCAGGCCACGAACGGCTCGCCGAACGCCCTGTTCCGCAACGACGCTGGCAAGGGCTTCGTCGACGTGGCGCCCGACCTCGGCATCGCCGGCAACAGCTGGAGCTACGCGGCCGCGGCCGCGGACTACGACGATGACGGGGACACCGACCTGTACATCGCCAACGACTACGGCAAGAACCAGCTCTGGCGCAACGACGGCGGGACGTTCACCGACGTGGCCGTGGAGCTCGGTGTCCAGGACCAGGGCAACGGCATGGGCGCCACCTTCGGCGACCTGTCCGGCGACGGCGTGCTCGACCTGTACGTCTCGAACATGTCCTCGACCGCGGGCAACCGCATCCTCGACCGGTACGTGGGCGAGATCGACGAGGAGGTCTACGCGATCCTCAAGAAGAGCGCGGCGGGCAACACGATCTTCGTCCAGGAGCAGGCCGGCGGCTTCCGCAAGCTGCCCAAGGACGCGGGCGGAGTCGGCGGCAACTGGGCCTGGGCCGCGGCCCTGACCGACTTCGACCTGGACGGCCGCGTCGACGTCTTCTGCACGAACGGCTTCGTGACCGGGGACCAGGCCTTCGACACATGAAGCACCTACTGGCGCCACGTGCTGGCGTCGACCCAAGGTGAGTGTGCATCGGACGAACACGTCGAGAACTTCTCGACCCAGGACGTCGGCGACTCGGGCTACCTCGCCCGCCACAACGGGCAGATGTTCGAGGAGGGCCGCTCCTTCAGCGGCAACGAGCGCGACAAGCTGTGGCTCAACCGCGGCGACGGGACCTTCTTCGACATCTCGGACCTATCGGGCTGCGACTCCGGCAACGACGGGCGCGCGGCGATCGCCTGCGACTTCGACAACGACGGGGACGTTGACCTGTTCGTGCACGAGCTGCAGCGGGAGCGGCACGCCCTCTATCGCAACGAGCTCGGCACCCTCTACGGCAACTTCCTCAAGCTGCGCCTGGTCGGGACGACCGGCAACCCGGAGGCGGTCGGCGCGACCGTGACCGTCAGCACCGAGGACGCGACGAGCGCCCTGCCCTTCGCGCGCGGCGCGGGCTTCGTGACCTGCCAGGCCCCCGAGCTCGTGTTCGGGCTCGGCCCGGACGCAGGCGAGGCCACGGTGCGCGTGCGCTGGCCGGGCGGCGCGCTCGACGAGTACACCGTGGCGGCCAACGGTCGCTACACGCTGACCGAGGGCGGCGCGGCTGAGCCCTTCGAGGCCCCGCGCGCCCTGCTGCCCGATCCCCTGCCCCCGGGCCTCAAGCTGCACGAGGGCGACCTGGTCCCGCCCCTGGTGGTCCTCGACGGGAACGACCGGCCGACGCTGCTGGATCCGGTGGCGCTCGC
>JAQBVH010000109.1 GCA_027623615.1 Planctomycetota bacterium
TGGGAGACGACCAAGGCGACGGCCTACACTGCGTCGCCGGTGCTCCATGACGGCCGCTACTACGCGGTGACCGACCGCGGCTTCATCTCGTGCTGGGATGCCGCGACCGGCGCGGCCCACTACGTCGAGGAGCGGCTCCCGCGCGGGAGCACCCTCAAGGCCTCGCCGATCGCCGCTGGGGACTTCCTCTACGTACCGACCGAGGCGGGCGACGTGCACCTGATCGAGCTTGGTGACGAGTACGTGGTCAACAGGACGAACACGTTGGACGGTCAGTTCTTCGTGTCGTCCCCCGTCGTCTCGCAGGGCGAGCTCTTCCTGCGCAGCCAGACGCACCTGTTCTGCATCGCGCAGCAGTAGACGCCACCGAGCGCTACCAGGGCGGCGCGCGCGGGCATCCGCGGGCGCCGCTCGGCGTTCCAGCGCGCGAAGTGCACCGAGGTCGCGCCCGTGCGCACGATGATCGCGCCCCTCGCCAGGGCTGGAGTGGCGTTGGCCCTCGCCTTCCCGCTCGACACCGACCGATGGCGTCGGGGAGGCGGTGCGGCGGCGCGGTGGCGGGGCGGCGGCCCACGACCCCGGGTACCCCAGCCCGCTGCCCAAGACTGTCCGCGGCGCGGTTAGCCTAGCTGCATGAACCAGTGCGTGCTCGCTCCCCACCCGCATGACGACTTCCTCGGCTGTGGGGGAACGACTGCGCGCCGCGCGCAGGAGGGCTGGCACGTCGACATCGAGCTGGCGAGCTCTGCGGGCAGCGCGAACGCACGAGGCGAGGTCGTGGCGCGCCGCGATGCGCGCTTCGAGGACGCCTGCGCCGCCAGCAACCTGCTCGAGGCTGCCCCGGCGCGGCTCTTCCCCCTGCCACGGGTCGAGGCGTGAGGCGCCCGACTCTTGTGGCAGCCCTGGTCGCGCTGGTCCTCGGGATCTGGGGGGCGGCCGCGGTGAACCTCGACTCGGCCTGGGGTTGGGACGAGGCCACCAACGTCGGCTACCCTGCGCGGCGCATCTCCCTCGCGATCGAGGACGCGGACCCCAAGGCCGTCGCGCGGGTCCTGGTCGAGTGCCAGGTCTACCCGTTCGCCTACCCGCTGGCCGTCGGCGTGGTCGAGGCGATCGTCGGAGCCAGCGAACGCACCGTGCGGCGTGTCGGCCGTCTGTTGTGGGCGTGTGGGTTGTTCGTGATCTTCCTGATCGGTCGACGGCTCGATCCCGAGCCCGGCGCCCTCGGACCGTGGCTCGGGATGGGCGCGGCGGCCTTGTCGCCACTCGCGGTCCACTTCTCGGGCACCCTGTTCCTGGAGGTGCCGTTCCTCGTCGCCTCCCTCGTCGCGCTGCTCGCATGGTTGGCGCGCGGGCCCGAGGCCGGACGCGTGCGCGAGGTGCTCGCCGGAGCCGCGATCACGGTCGCGTTCTTCACGAAGTTCAACTACGGCGTGCTGTTCATCGGCGGCCTGGGGGCTGCGTTCCTGATCGAGGTCGCGGTCGAGCTGCGCGCGGGTCGCGGGCGCCAGCTCCTGGCCCGCACGGGCTGGCTGTTCCTCGTCCCGGCCCTGGTGAGCCTGTGGTGGTTCGTCTGGCCCTGGCCCGCGGGCGAGGCGATGGCCGCCTCGCACCGCAAGGGGCTCCACGACTTCCTCTTCAGCAACCGTGACGAGTCGATGAACACGCTCGCGGGGTACAAGACGATGCACTGGGGAGCAGCGCTCGTGCGCTCGCCGCGCTGGCTCTTGCTGTTCGCGGTTGCGTTGCTCGTCAGCCTGCCCTCCCTGCGCGACCGGCGCGTGCACGTTCCCTGGATCGTGTTCCTCAGCGGGGCGGTCCCGGTGGCGCTGCACCCCTTCCACCTCGATCGCTTCCTGTTGCCCGCGGCCGGCCCGCTGTGGGCGCTCGTGGGATTCGGCCTCAGCCGCAGCATCCCGCGCTCGCCGAGGGTGCGCTGGGCGCTGGCCGTCGTGCTGCTGCCGATCCTGTGGATCGCCCCGAACAGGGACACCTGGTGGCTGGCCGAGCGCGTCGGTCTCGCGAACGAGGAGGTACGCGCCGCCCAGCTCGAGGGCCTCGGTCACTGGCGCAACCTGAACCCTGCACGCAAGCTCGCCACGAACGGCATGTCACGCGCCGAGTCGGACGCGCTGCTCGGCGCGATTGCGGCCCAGGTCGAGGACGCAGCGCGCATCGGGTGGGTGGGGATGTCCCACAGCTTCTCGCCCTCGGCCATGCACCTCGGCCTGATGGAGCGCAACGGATCGGCCTCGCCCGACTTCCTCGCCGGCCGCCTGGACAAGTCCTTCGTGACGATCGGAGAGGTCGATCCCGGCTGGGACGACGCGCGCTTGATCGCCTGGGCGCTGGGCTTCGACGTGATCCTGATGACGCGACCGGTTGACCTCTACGCTGCACCCGAGCGCGAGTTCCTCGCGGCCTATCAAGAGCGCCTGTACGGCAGCGGCCGCTTCGAGGTCATCGAGTTTGGAGTGCTGCCCTTCGCCAAGCCGAACAAGCAGCCCCACGAGGTGCGCCTCTTCGGCTTGCGGCCGAAGCGTTAGCGCAGGGCGTCCCTCAGCTGCTGTTCGACCGCGCTGGCGTCCACCGTGTCGTCCAGCGCGAACCAGCGTCGCGAGCCCTCGCCTAGCGACCGTACTTCGATCGTGCGTTGCCCGGGGCCCCTCCAGAATCCTTCGCGGACCTCGAGCCAGAACAGTCCGCCCGTATCCTCGGGGGCGGTCCAGGTCGGCAAATAGTGCAGCGCGATCCCACCGTCGAGTGAGGTCCAGGTCGTGCGCGAGCGCGTCAGGTCGAAGGTCAGGACCGCTGCGCCATTCAGCACGAGCGAGTACCCGCGCGTCGCGGGCTGGCTCTCGTAGCCCAACCCGCCCGCGAACACGACCGCGGTGCGGTCGCCGTGCGCGAGCGGAGCCGTCGCCCACACGAGCCGCCTGCCGCGTTCGCTCTGGCGCAGCGCAGCGCGCTCGCGCAGGCCGCCGGCGTAGTCGTACCACTCGCTGCGCTCGCCCTCGTTCGTGGCGATGCGCGCACAGCCGGGCAACGCATTCCTGGCGAAGCGCTCCGCGAGCCAGGCGCGGTCCTCGCCCGTGAGGTCCGCGGCCCAGCGCGGCAAGCGTCGAGCCCAGAGGTCCGCCGCGCTCGGGTAGGCGAGGAAGCTCGGCTCCGGTGTGTCCGGCCTGATCGCGAAGCCCGGTCCCAGCAGGCGTCCGATCGTCCCGTGGATCAGGTCCTCCACAGCGGGATCGAAGGGCGCGGGCCAGCCGTAGTAGACCTGGCTGAACTCAGCCTCGTAGCCACCCTCGGCGAGCACGCGCCGGGACGGGACGTAGCACGGCACCCCGTCGCAGTAGGCGTTCACCCAAAGGCGCGTCCAGTCGGCCTCGCGCTTGAGGCGCACTGCGTAGTCCACGACCACCTCGCCCCCGAGGAACACGACTCCGAGCTCGTCCCCGAAGGTCCAGGTGGTGATTGGCAGCGGCACGCTGGTCGGCATGGGCTTGCCGGATAGCGAGCGCGCCAGCTCGGCCTCGAAGCCGTCCTCGACCGACCGCGCCGCCCAGTAGGCTCGACCCGGCGGCTGGACGAGGGGCAGGTCGACCTGCTGCGAGCGCGCAACCGGCGCGCGCTGCAGCGTGGTCAGCTCGGAGGCGGCGAGGCGCCGGACCTCGTGTGCGATGCTCGCCCCGTGCTCGCGCGCGAGCGCGAGGCTGCCCGAGGGTTGGGGCCCCTGGTCCGCGCCGCAGCCGATCGTGCAGAGGGCGACCACGTCCCCGTCGGCCTCGAGCTCGCCGCAGGCGTACCCGGCCCAGTCGCCACAGATCGTGTTGCGGTCGCCGAGGGTCGTGCAGTGGCAGGCGTAGCCGAACCAGAGGGCGAACACCTCGCCCTCCGCGTCTCGCGCGACGAGCGCGGGCAAGCTGTGATCGACCGGGCCGTCGGTCTGGTGTCCGAACCCTCGCCAATCGCCGTTGCCGTCGAGGACCCGCCGGTTGCTCGCGATCTCAACTCGGCCCTGCCCCCAGGTGAGGGTCGCCGGTGCGCGCGCGTCGAGCGCCCTGGTCGTGAGGCTGACCAGGGTGTCGGTCAGCTGGTCCGTGTAGCGCTGCGTCGCCTCGCGCTGCTCGGCGCTGGTGCGCCCGGCCCACAGGATCGGCGCATAGCCCGTCAGGGTCGGCGCGCTGTGGGTGTGCGTCGAAGCCACGACCAAGCGCTCGGCCGGGATCCCATGCAGGCGCTCCACGCGCGCCGACACCTCGTCGACGACGGTGGCGGGCACCCCTGCGTTGTCGATGGCCAGGAGGACCAGCGGAGCCACCTCGCCGATCGCGAGCGCGCGGGCATGCAGCGGGCTGTCGACCGAGGTGAACTCCGCTCGACGCGACCCGTAGCCCGCGAGGAGCAGCGGTTCGGTCGGGGTGATCTCGACCCGCGCCACCCCGACCTGGATCGGGGCCGCCGTCGAGCCGAGGAGGATCAGCAGCGTCAGCACGTCCCCAGCCTACGAGCGACCGGCAAAGGTTGCCGAGGACCGTGCTCGCGCTTGTGTGATCCGGCGCTCCCGGTCAATCTCGACCCATGCTCCACCTGGCTGCGCTCCCGCTGGCCCTGACCCTCCTCGCGCCCGCCCAGGACGAGCGCGTCGAGCGCATCCTCGCCATCGCCGAGCGCTACGCGAACCTGGAGTGGACGGGCAACGAGGCCAACGCGAAGCACGGGCTGGACAAGGACGGCATCCCCGTCGACACCCCGGACGCGACGCTCAAGGCGGGCGGCTGGCGCATCGGCGAGACGAACCGCGGCCTCCCGTACCGGTGGGGAGGCTGGGACACTCCCGAGCAGTTCCTCGCGGGGCTCGAGCAGGGCCTCTGGGCGGGACACTGGCCCCAGGACCCTTCGGGCGCGCGCATGACCCAGCACGCGGTGGGCGTGGACTGCTCCGGTTTCCTCTCGCGTTGCTGGCAGCTGCCGTTCAAGCACTCGACGCGCAGCCTCGGTCCCCTGTGCCTCGAGATCGGTTGGGAGGACCTGCACCCCGGGGACCTGCTGAACTCCTTCGACGGTCACGCGATCCTGTTCGCGGGTTGGGTGGACGAGGAGCACACGCGCGTGATCGGCTACGAGTCGACCTGGCCCGGGGTGGTGCGCAAGGAGCGGCGCGTCGATGTACTGCAGCGTGGCGGGTTGGTGCCGCAGCGCTACGCCCCCCTCGACGAGAGCTGGCCCAGCATCGAGCGTGCGCCAGTCACCCTCGAGACCGACGCGCCCATCCTGTTCGAGATCGGCGAGGCGGTGGAGTGGACGCAAGCGCTCGCTCCGGTGCGCGGCAAGCGCGGGGACTGGATGCGTTACCGCTGGACCGACCCGGGCATCAACGTCGACCTGGTGCGCACGCTCGCGAACCTCGATGACGAGGAGGCGCAGATCATCTCGGAAGCGCGCTCCGCGGAGGGTGCGTACGCGCGCCTCGATCGCACGCCCAGCCTGCAGCGTGAGCTGCTCGATTACCTCGACGTGTTCCCGCCGGGCCAACCCGTCGACCGGATCGAGCGCACCGCGGTGCACGCCTTCGCCGGCTCGGCGCTGGTCGGCGACCGGAGGCTGCCCGCCTTCCGGATCGTGATGACCTACGAGGGCGAGCTGACGGTCCGCAGCCGGACCCACTCGTTCGTGGTCGAGTTCAGCCTGCTGCGCAGCGACGAGCTGCCCCTCGAGGGCGTGCTCCTGGCCGAGCGCCAGATCTGGTACGGGCCCAAGGCAGGGCCCGCCCACGCCGTGAGCAAGCTGGCGCTGACGGGGTTCGGGCGAGTTCCGTAGAGGGAAACCGCTGACCGAGGGGGTTCTGGTCCCTCTCGATGAGAACTTGGCTTCACATGCAGGGTCTACCGCGCGACAGCCAGCGGCGTACTGGTCCGCCTCTACTCGCGGGAGTTCTGGGTCGAGGGCTTCGAGCCGGACGAGGTGCTGCCTGTGACGCTGGCCTCCTTCTTCTTGCAGGCCCCAGCGGTTCAGGAGCCGGTCCGTCGAAGCAATTCCGCCCGCCTCGGGTAACTTCAGGGAGTTCCCGCGTGACGTTCCTCACGCCGGGACACTGATAGGAAGCCCAAGCTCGCGACCCTCTTGCCCACGGAGCTCCCCCGTGATTCGAACCTCGATTCTCAGCGCCCTGACCCTGACGTGCCTGGCCTCCGCCGCTGACCTGCGGGCCGTGCTTCCCGACGGCAGCGTGCGTAGCGGCGATCCCGTGCTCGGCGGGTGGGGTGATTTCGCGACGGTCCCCGGCCCGGTGGGAGAGAGCGTGCTGCGCGACGGAGTCCTCTGGGTGGGACGCCCGGACGGCCAGGTGTGGAGCGTGGACGGCGGCGGCAACGCCTCCGTCGCCTTCAGCGTCCCGGGCGGCGCGGCGGTCCTCGCGGCGGACGGCATTCACCTGCTCATCGCGGGCTCCGACGGCTTCGTGCGCAAGGTTGACCCGACCAGCGGTCAGGTGCAGGAGTCCTACACCGCGCCGCTGGACGTCGTGTCCCTCTTCTCGTCGTTCCAGGCCGGTCGCGTCGCCGGCACCCAGTCCGGTGAGCTCTGGCGCGAGGCCGCTGGCACGTTCGTGCCCTTCGCCGATCTCGCGGGCGAGGTGCCCGTCAGCGTGCTCGAGTACAACGGCCAGCTCTTCGTCGCGACCGATCAGGGCAACGTCCTGCGCGTGAGCCTGGGCGGCGCGACGTCGGCGAGCTACCCCCTCGGCGCGCCCGCGACCGACATGGTCGAGCACCTGACCGACCTGCTCGTGTCGCTCGACGATGGTCGCTTGCTGCGCGTCGATCGGGAGACGGGGCAGCTGCTCTCCGAGACCCAGATCGCAGCGACGGCGGGTAGCCTCGCGGTCGAGCAGGACATCTGGCTCGGCTGGGCCTACTGCTACGGCGATGACTGCCTCTGCGGCAACGAGGACCCGAACAACGGCTGCAGGAACTCCACCGGGCTCGGCGGCTACCTGCTCGCCTCGGGTTCGGCGAGCGTGACCGCGGACGACATGACCCTCGTCCTGACCCACATGGTTCCCGATGGGTTCTACGTGATGATCATGGGCCAGGGTTGGAGCCACATGCACCTGGGGGACGGGCTGCTGTGCGTCGACGTGAGCCTGCCCTTCTACCGCTACCCGGCGGGGCAGGTGAACAGCGCCGGCTTCGACACCTTGGGTCCCGGGTTGATCAACTACGGCCACGACACCTTCCACTCGGAGGGCCACATCGCGGCCGGCGAGACCTGGCACTTCCAGGCCTGGTACCGCGACCTGCAGGGCCCCTGCGGAACCGGCTCGAACATGACGAACGCCTACTCGGTCACGTTCGGGCTCTGATCCGGGTCCTCGAGCGCGGTCGCGAGTCGTGCCAAGGCGCGGCAGAGGAGGGTGCGCGTCGCCGCCGGCGAGCGACTGAGTCGCTGCGCGGCTTCCGCGTGGGGCAGCCCCTCGAGCTTGGTCAGCACGATCACCTCGCGGTAGTCGTCGGGCAGCTCGCGGAAGGCCGCTTCGAGGCGCGAGAGCTCTTCACGCGCGGTGGCGAAGTCGACCGGGGTGATCGGGGTGGCGAGCTGGTCCCCGACCTCGACCGTGCCCGGCTCCGCGTCCCGAGCTTCGGCAGCCAGGGAGACCTCGCGGCCTGGATCCCGTCGTTCTCGGGTCCAGAAGCGCCCCTTGTCGCGGATCTTGTTCTCCGCGCGGGTGAAGAGCCAGCGCTGGAAGGAGCCCTCGCCCCGGTCCTCGAAGGCGTCGAGGTCGCGCAGGGCCTCGCGGCAGACGGACTGCACCAGATCGAGGCTGGTCTCCTTCGTGCGCAGCTTCGCCCCGAGCCGCCGGCGCACGAAGGTGCGCAGGAGACCGAGGTGATCGGCGAGCAGGTCCTCCTGGACCTCGGGCTCGTCGCCGGAAGCAGGCGTCGAGTCGGGGGTCGGCATCGCCCTCGAGCCTACCATGGGTCCGGAGCGCCGGAGGCGCGATCGACGACATGACCGACGAACCCCGAGCCGACGACTTCGAGGAGCTCCTCGCCCGTTGCCTGGAGGCCCAGGCCGACGGCGGGCAGCCGGCGCTCGAGGCGGAGCTCGCGCTGCACTCGCAACACG
>JAQBVH010000110.1 GCA_027623615.1 Planctomycetota bacterium
GAGCCTGCGGCCCCGCTGCAGGCTCGAGCTCCCGACCCGCGGTCGCCCGGAGTCGCTCCTCTTCCGCGACGTGACCGGGGACGGCGAGCAGGAGTTGATCGCCGCGACCCGCGGCGCGCCGCGGGCGGATGGGTCCTCGGTCGGGACCTTGCACGTCTGGCATGACGTCTACGCCCGGCCCCGGGTGATCGAGCTGCCGGACTACCTGCTCGGTCCGGTCGCCGCCGAGGACGGGGTGGTCGTCGCGTCGCGCGAGACCTCGGAGGTCCTGCGCGTCGACCCACTCACCGGTGAGCGGACCTGGAGCGCGACCCTCGACGACCCACCCCGAGCCCTCGCGACCGGCCTGTTGAGCGCGGGCGGCCCCATGGCCGTGGCCGTGGTGACCCGCCGGGGGACGCTCGTCCTGTTCGCTGGGGACAAGCGCTACCAGCGCGAGACGGGCCTGGCGCTGACCACGGTCCTCTACCTGGAGCCGGGCGCGATCTGGATCGGTTCGCAGGCGACCCGCGAGATGCTGCGCTTCGACGTGAGCATGCCCGAGGGGCTCGCCGAGGCGACCATCACCCACGTCCCGCTCGGGGGCATCCCCCGGCGCATGGGGCGCTTCGATGTGAGCGGCGACCTGCGACCGGAGCTGTGCGTCGCCGGCGGTGATCACGAGCTGTGGGTCGTCGACGGTGACGAGACCTCCACCATCGAGGTCGGCTCGATCCCGATCGGCATCGCGGGACTGGAACGCTCGGCGTTGGTGGCCTCCCACGGCGACCTGAGCTACCGCTCGATCGTGGCGGGCCGGGCCCAGTCGCGCACCTACGCGGGCCAGGACGTATGGGACCTGGCCAGCGGCGACCTCGACGGTGATGGTCACCTCGACGTCGCGATCGCGAACCGAGGTGCGCAGCGCGTGTCGATCGTGCTCGGGTCCGCGGACGGACTGCGCGAGACGCGCCAGCTCGCAACCGGCCGGGGCCCGCAGCGGGTCACCTCGATGGACATGGGCGGCCCGGGCCGGGCGGTGTTGACCGTGGACGCCCTCGACGACGTCCTCACGATCAACCGGACCACGGGGACGGGCGCGCAGACGACGATTGCCCTCCAGGGCATCGTGCACGGCATGGTCACCCTGCCCCACCCCGATGGCAGCGAGCGCCTGTTCGCCTCGGTCGAGGAAGGCCGCGCGGGGCGCGTCCAGGTCTGGGCCCCGGACGGCGCGGGTCTGGTCGCTGCTGGCAAGCAGGAGCTACCTGGGCGTCCCAGCGCGATCGCGGTGCTCCCCGGCGGCTCGGGGCTCGCCGTCGCGGACGCGAGCGGCGGGGTCTGGATGCTGGGTTGGGACGGCACGCTCGGCGCGCCGGAACGAATCGAGCTGCCGAGCACGGCGCTCGCCCTCACGCCGGTCGACGACGCGCTGGCGATCCTGGTCGGCGGTCCGCAGTCGCAGCTACTCGTCCTGCAGGACGGACAGCTCGAGCAGGCCATCGACCTGGCCGGAGTGCCGCCTGTCGACGTGGTCGCCTTCGAGCACGACGGCCAGGCGCCGCAGGAGCTCGCCATCCTCGTGCACCCGCGAGGCCAGAACGGGCCCGGGCAGATCGCGCTCCTGCGCCGGGAGGGCGCCGGTTGGAAGCCGTTCCACTCCGAGGTGACCGGGTTGCGCGCCTTCGCCGTCGCGGCCGGTGACCTGAACGGCGACGGGCGCGACGAGCTCGTGGTCGGCGCCCAGAACAGCCACCACGTGAACCTGTGGACCCCCGCCGGTGAGGGCCTCGCGCGCCTGCCCGACCTCGGCGTCGGCCGCGGCGTGCTCGAGGTCGCGATCGCCGACGTGGACGGAGACGGGCGGCCGGAGATCCTCGCGGCGAACAACTTCTCGGTGAACGTCAGCGTCGTGTCGATGGACTGAGGGCTCACGCGCCCTTGAACTGCACCGTCTCTTCCCGCGGCGTCCAGCCCGCCGACGCGCGTTGGAAGTCGTAGCGCGTGAGGCCGTACGTCCATGAGTCCTGGTCGAGATCGGTTGGCCGCCCGACCAGGGGCACGCCGTGGGCGTCGACCTCACGCACGTAGCCGACCTTCTCCAGCAGGCGCGCGGAGCCGTGGTTGCCGAGGTAGACGGTCGCGGTCATCGCGCGGGCGCCCAGATGGACGAAGCACAGGTGGGCCACCAGGCGGTTCGCCTCGGTGCCGATCCCCCTGCCCCAATGCCGTGCTGCGACCCAGTAGCCGACGTCACCCAGGCCCGGGTGCCCCTCGAAGCGCACGCTGATTGCACCGACGAAGGGACAGCCGGGGGTCTCGATCGCGAAGCGGTAGTTGGCACCCGCGTCGTCCTTGCCAAGGTTCCATTGCGCGTAGGCCTCGGCCAGCTCCGCCTCGTCCGCGGGTCCGCTCCAGGCCAGCCACTTGATGATCTCTGTCTGGGCGTGGATCAAGGGAAAGGCCAGGGGCGCGTCCTCCCTGCGGATGGGCCGCACGATCACGTTGGCACCTTCGAGCCGCGCATGGGTCAGGCGCGGCTGGCTCATTGCAGGTTCTCCAGCATCAGCACGAGCCCTGCTGCGACCCGCATGGAGCCGATCGATTCGTTCGGGCCGGCCGCTTCGATGCGGCTGCCCAGGTATCCGTACGGGCGGCGATAGGTCTCGCGCGTGGAGCGCAGCACGGCGCTGAAGAGGGCGCGCAGCTCCTCGAGGTCTGGTCCGCCCTCCTCCGCAGCGAGCAGCGGGTCATACGCGATCGCGATGCCGTGCATCAGGTTCTGGGGCGGACCGAACGTGTCCCCCACCTGCAGATCGATCTCGGGGTCGAAGCGGTACACCGTGACGTCGCCCCAAGCGCCGCCGAAGTACTGCTGCCCCTTGAAGTGCACACGCACCGCAGCTCGGAGACGCCTGGCGATCTCGGGCCGTAGCTCCGGGTCGAGGTGCGCCACGCGCGCGGCGATCTCCCAGCAGCGCACCTGGTCCGCTGCGATGTTGCCACCCAGTCGCAGCGCGTCGTGCCACATGGGTAGGAAGTGGGTCATGCCCGAGCGCGCCAGGTGGCGGAAGGTCGGTTCGTCCGGCGCCGCCTCCCACAGGCTGACGGCGCGCTCGCCGTAGTGACCGAACTCATCGTCGAAGGCCGGGTCGATGTCGAGCCAGGAGCCGGCCCAGCGGTGGCTGTACTCGAATTGGCCGACTGCTTCGCGAGCAGCGTCGAGCAGACTCGGATCCTCGAGCACCCGCGCGGCGCCCGCAAGACTCGCGGGGACATCGAGACGCCGCAGGGTGCTGTAACCCAGGTTCGTCTCGCCGTCGCGCGAACGATACCTGGCGATCACCTCGCCGTCAGGGGTCAGGCCGGTGCGGAGTATGGTGTCGCAGGCGCGCCGCAGGGCCTGACGCGCGCGAGTCGCGTGGGGCTCGTGGCCCTGCTCGATCAGCTCTAGCAAGAGGCGCAGGTAGCCGCCAACCTCGAGGTAGTTCTCGGTCAGCGGTCGATCCTCGGCGCAGTCCCAATACTGCACGAGGCCAGACTCCGGGTGCACCGACCGCGTGAGGACGTCCTCGAGCACGGCGTCGCGGCGCGCAACCCAGCCCTCCTGGTCCGGCGCTGCTTCGGCCGCCGCGACCAGGATGTGGGTGTAGCTGGAGATCACGCCCGGGTAGGCAGTGAGACGCTCGCCCGTGATCACGTCGAACGAGTGGTTGAGGAAGGTGGTCGGCACACCGGTCACGTCACCACCCTGGTTCGGCCAGAGCGCCAGGATCCAGTCGAGCTCGGCGGCGATCTCGGCGCGTAGCGCCTCGGGCGTCGGCAGGGGCAGCGCGACCTGCACCTCGAGGTCGTCCCAGCGCGCGACCTCACCCTCGGCCCCCGCAAGGTGCAGGATCAGACGGGGCACGGGAGCGTGGCCGAGGGCCTCGCTGAGCTGCGCCCCCGTCCAGACGAACTCCTCGTAGATGTCGCTGCCGTCGCCGACCTCGAGCACGGCGCGCGCGTTCTCTCCGTCCTGGATCGTGACCCGCCCGCGTCCCTGCACCCGACCGCTCACGACGAGCTGGTCGGCGAGGGGAGCGTAGAGCGCCACATCCTGGAAGGCGTACTCGCCGGGCCCGGTGCGCAGGACCTGGCTCCCCGAGCTCGCTTCGAGCTGTTTGCCGCCCCCCGCGGTGTCCCACCAGGGTATGGGCTGGATGCCAGCCACCTGGAACGCGGGCGGCGCCTCCTCGAAGTCGCCGTTGTCGCAGAGGTCGACGGCGCGCACCTGTTCCTGTCCAAACCCGGGAACTCCGAGAACCAGGGCGACAAGCGTGGCGGTCAGGTAGAGAGGGGCGAGGTGCATCGATTATCCTGTTCGCCCGAATCCCAGGGCAACCACCCTTTTAGCGCCGGCTCGGCACCTGCGCCAGCTCCGCCACGAGTCCCATGACCACCTATCCCATCATCGAGCTTCTGGGCGACGGCATTTCCGCCGAGCTCAGCCAGAGCGTCCGCACGATTGCTGACGCTCTGCCCTTCACGCTCGAGTTCCAGGCGGTGGACCTCTCGGACGAGGCGCGCAAGCGGGGTGGGGACAAGGTCTACCAGAGCGCTGTGAACGCGATCAAGGAGGTCGGGACCGCCATCAAGTACCCGACCGCGACCACCCAGGAGAGCCCGAACCGGGTGCTGCGGGAGCGCCTCGAGTTCTCGGTCATTCACCGGCCGGTCTGCTCGATCCCTGGCATCAAGACGAACTTCACCCGGACCCTCGACATCGACGTGGTGCGCATCGCGACCGGCGGGACCTACGAGGATCCGGGCCGCCGCATCGGTCGGGACACTGCAGTGTCCCTGCGCGTGATCGAGCGGCACCCCTCGCGGCACGCGGCGCGGTTCGCCTTCAAGCTCGCCCAGCTGAACGGGACGGGCGTGGTCTCGACCAGCAAGTACACGATTCAGCGCGAGACCGATGGCCTGTTCGAGGAGGCGGTCGGCAACGTGGCACAGGACTACCCGGCCACGCCTTACCGGCGTGAGCTGTTCGATGCCTTGCTGGCGAACCTGATCCTGCACCCCGAGAACTATGCGGTCATCGTCTGCCCGAACGAGTACGGCGACTTCCTGTCGGACTGCGCCTGCGGCCTGATCGGTTCGATCGGCCTGGGCGCCTCGGCCAACTACACCTTCAACGACCTGGGTCGCATCACGACCGCGATGTTCGACCCGGCTGGTGGTACGGCGCCGGACATCGCCGGTCAGAACAAGGCCAACCCGACTGCGGCGCTGCTCGCGATGGCGAACATGCTGCGCCACGTGGGTGAGATCGGCGCGGGCAAGGCCCTGCGCGACAGCCTCCTCGCCGCGATCGCCGACGGTGCCAAGACCGGAGACATCGGCGGCGACCTCTCGACGAGCGACTTCACCGCCGAGATCGGTCGCCGCCTGAAGGCGACCCTCTGAGCGAGACACGAAAGAGCGCCGCCAGCCTGCAGGCCGGCGGCGCTTCGTGTCACCTCAGGTGAGTCTTCCTACGATTACTGGAAGGTCACGCAGACTGCCTCGGAGAGGCCGTGGGGGGCGCCGGTGTTGCGGTACCAGTACTGGAAGTAGTAGGTGTCGCCCGGCTGGATGTTCCCCGCGCCGAGGGGTAGGCCGAAGTTCGGACCGCCCGTCACGGTGTTGGAGATGTCGGTGCTGAAGGAGCCGCTGCCGTCGATGGTGCCGACGTCCTTGGCGTAGCGCGCGACGTAGCCGCCACCCGCGACGCACAGATCGCCCTGGACACCCGGCGGGTTCACGATCAGGCTCTGTCCGTTACCCACGCTCAGGTACGCGATCTCGCCCGGGATCGCGCCGTTCATCGTCAGGATGATCGGGTTCCCGAGGGAGCAGGCGTCCGGAGTGATCGTGGCGGTGTTGCTGAAGCTGCCCGTGAAGGGGTTGCAGAAGGGAATCACGGAGCAGGGATCGCAGCTCGGGTCCGGCACGTAGGCGCAGGCCGCCAGGCTGTGGGCCACGCAGTCCGAGCCAAAGCCCGACTCGATCGTGACCGAGGTGTCGCCCGGGGTGACCCAGGTCTGGATGTCGTCGTCCGCGGCGTCGTAGAGGTTATTCAAAGGGGCGGGACCGGCGAGGCCGACCCACGCGTCCCCGGCGCTCGACGTGCCGGCCACGAGGCCGCCGACGTTGATGCCGTTGATCAGGAACTGGTCAGAAGCCTGCTGACCGTCATCGGCATTCACGAAGAAGTGGAACGGGCCGCCCGAATAGGCGCAGGACAGGTCCAGCACGGCCTTCGCTGCGCCGGTGCCCGAGCTCTGACTCGAGGTGTAGCCCGCGAAGACGTCGACCGTCTGGGTCGTGTTGTTCGCGGGGTCCTCGTAGATCAGCAGGATCGTGACGCCCTCACCCAGGGCGTTGCCGTCGGTCCCGACCGGCCCGTCGCACATGCCGCTGAAGTCGTTCGAGCCGCCGATGTTCAGGAGACCCGCCACGCCGGAGACCATGTAGGTCACGCCGTAGACCTTGCCCCAGCACAGGTCCGGGCTGCCCCAGCCCAGCTGGGCGCCGACGACCGCGTTGTTGTTGATGCTCACGGGGTCGGTCGCCGGGTTGTCGTTCGACAGGTAGGTCCAGGAGACGATCGCGTCGACGATCACCGAGCCCGCGGGCGGAGCCGGGATGTTCAGGCTGAACGGACAGGTCACGTTCGGGTTGGCGATCCCGTTGGTGCGGGTGCTCGAGGACACCTGGATGAAGTCGGCGCCGGGACCGCTGTGGGTCCATTCGGCGCCCGAGGGGAAGCCGGTCTCATTGCCGCCGGCTGCAGGACCAGAGTTGTATTCGCTCGTACCCCGTTGGGCAGAGGCGTTGGCGGCGATCAGCATCGCGGCCAGGGGGATCAGGTGGGATTTGCGCATTGGTGAATTGGGTGAGTCTTGACTCTTGGGGGTAGGGAGGCCGGTGGCTGCCCGGCCTCCGCTCAATGGCCCTTCCGTCAGCGGACCGGAAATTCCTTCACCAATTCAGGGATTCCCTTCCCCGCCCCGGGAAGACGAACCGCCCTGGAGGCCCCAGCAAGTGGGTCGGCTCCCAAGACGAGACACCGGAGGCCAGCGCCATCAAGCTGCGACGGGGTCCTGTCGATGCATCCGGAAGGTCCCCTGCACCCTCGCCGGGGACGGCTGCGAGGTGCCCCATGCCCATCCCCAACTGCCTTCTCTGTGCGCTCCTGGTCGCTGCCCCGGCCTGGGCCCAGGCCCCAGACGACGACGGCGAAGAGCTGCTCTTCGACGACGAGCTCGACCTGACCGACCTGTCCCTCGAGGAGTTGATGAACATCGACGTCGAGGTGACCTCGGTCTCCCGCAAGAGTGAGAACCTGGCCGGCACTGCCGCGGCGGTCTACGTGATCACGGCCGAGGACATCCGCCGCGTGTCGGCGCGCGCTCGATCCCCGAGGCCCTGCGCCTCGCCCCGGGCCTGCACGTTGCGCGACTCACGACCGGCGACTACGCGATCTCCGCGCGGGGGTTCAACGGTGAGTACGCCAACAAGATGCTCGTGCTCATCGACGGACGCTCCGTCTACACCCCGCTGTTCTCGGGTGTGTTCTGGAGCGTCCAGGACCTGGCCATGCAGGACATCGACCGCATCGAGGTCATTCGCGGTCCCGGCGGAACGATGTGGGGTGCCAACGCCGTGAACGGCGTGATCAACATCATCACCAAGCGCGCGGACCAGCTCGACGGGAGCACGACCAGCCTCGTCGTCGGCTCGGAGGATCGACTCATCAGTGACCTGCGCGTCGGCGGCCCGCTCGGCGAGAAGGGCTGGATGCGTGCCTACCTGAAGACCATCGACCAGGACGGCCTCGCCGCCCCCGCAGCCACGGGCATCGAGGGCGACAGGGAGCAGGTGCGCGGCGGGTTCCGCGCTGACTGGACCCTGGACGAGGGGCGCGAGTTCAGCCTGCAGGCGGACGTCTACCGCGAGGACCAGATTCGCTCCCAGGAGATCTTCCTCCCCGGCGCGCCGTTCTTCCAGGTCGCGCCATCACCGCGGCGCTTCGAGGGCGGCAACATCCTGGGGAGATGGACCAAGGAGCACGAGGACGGCTCGAGCACCCACGCGCAGTCCTCG
>JAQBVH010000111.1 GCA_027623615.1 Planctomycetota bacterium
GATGCAAGGAGGGCCGACGACGCGACTCCTCTGCGAGTCTCGGAGGAGGCGCAACGCCGCAGCGCGCCCGTACGGGCCGATCGACATGCCGCATGAGAGTGAATCACACCACTAGTTCGGGCGGTCCTGGTGGTTGAATCCCGAGCTGCGCGCCACGCGCCAGCGTCGGCCACGACGTTCAAAATCCAGGCGGCCGCTGGCATCCCACCACGGCTCGGCAGCGTCGCCGTGGTAGACCGCGAAGCTCACGTTGACCCGGGCGCCGCTCTCGTCCTCGGAGAGGCTGACGACCTCGGCCTCCTTCAGCTCGACGCGATACCCGGCCTGACTGAGCAGGAGGAAGTGCAGCGCGTCCCGGATGCTATCCCGGTTGAAGCCCTTCGAGTCCTCGTAGTTGCGGTGGAACAACCCCATGGCGTCCATGTCGCGGTCGTTGAGATCGTCGACCGCATCCTCGAGGGCGAATCGGATCTTCTCCTCCGGTGAGGTCAGCTCGTGCATCAACTGCTGCGCGAGAAAGCTGACCAGGCCGAAGACGACAACACCGAATCCGATCGTCTTGAAGCTCATTTCTGCATCCCTTGAACGAGCTCGACCATCGCAGCCAGGTCGAACTCGAAGCCGAAGTCCAGGTGGTGGCCGCGTCCGACGGCATGCAGGATCATCTCGACCTCCGCGTCCTCGTCGATTTCGATTCCGGCCGCCTCTTGCGGGGCCACCAGGTCCATTGCCGTACGTAGCAGCCGCGCCATGTCGATGCGGGCCAACATGACCGGGCTGGCGCTCCCGTGCTTGCGCAGGAGCGCCTCCACGGAAGCGTCGGGCTTGCTCGAACCGCGCACGCGGGCGAGGACCGTCGCGAGGTCTGCGCCGCCGCCGACCTGGGCGATCACGTACTTGTCGACGGCGCCCACGGTCAACTCGAGCCCCTCTCCGAACATGAGTGACATCATCTCCTCGATCTCGGCGGCGCTCCCCGGCGCCGTCAATCCCTCGAGGGAGGCGTTCATCTTGTCGAGGTCAAACTTCATGGGGAGCCGCTGGAACGTGGCGCCACCTAGCTCGACCAGCTCGGGCTCGCCCATCTCGTACCCCAGCTGGTCGAAGCCTGGGGAGCGGAACATCTTGATCATGGCCGCGACGGTGGCGTCGGGGTCCGCGGGCGCAAGGACGTAGCTGTAGCGCAGACCGTTCGGGCCGAAGTCCTGGGTGCCCGCGAAGGCACTGCCGATGTGGTCGTAGTGCTCCTCGACCTGGTCGAGGGAGGTGAGCAGCGCCTCGCGCAAGCCATCGGGGTAGATCGCGGACAGGCGACGCACCATCGGCATCATCTTCTCGCGCACCACCTCGGGGTCGATGCCGCCCAGGAAGCTCATCGCTGCGTCTGGATCCAGGGTGTGCGCGAGCGCCGCGACCCCGGTCGGCTTCTCGGTGATCCAGCCGGCGAGGCTCGAGCCCTCGATCAGGTCGAGCCGCGCTGAGAGACCCAGCCGCCCGGCGTCCCAGTGCAACGACAGGTCGAACGTGCGAGAGGACGCGACGAACTCGCCGATGAACGCTTGCGCCAACTCGAGGAAGGCGTCCATCTCCATTCCGGCCGGCATCTCGCCGCCGTCGGCCGACGAGAGGACCTCGTCGGTCATGGCCAGGATCATGGGGCCGAGGGCGGCGAGGTCGACCCTCAGGCCGATGCGACCCGAGGGCAGATCTTCGAGCAGGGATGACTGCGCACCGTCGCCGGGCTTTGCGCCGACGAGGGCGTAGCCGCTGTCGATCGTGACGGGGGTGCCGGGGTCGAGGCTGTCCCGGAACGCTGCGGTGTCGGTCACCGGCAACAGGAAGGCCGGTTGCGGAACCTCGACCATGGTCAGCGCTACCAGGAGCGGTCGGTCGCGGTCGAGGAGGCTCAGGTCGCCGGCGACGCCCATGAGTGCCAGGAGTTCGGCCACCGCCTGGGGCGGGGCCGTCGGTGTGTCCTCCAGGTCGAGCAGGACCACCACTTCGTTCACCGCCTCCTCGAAGTGGCTGATCGAAGGCAGCGCGACCAGCGCCACCGTGCCCTTCGGCAGCAGGCGCTGGGGGACCTGACGCGCGATCGGGCTGGAGGACTCAGTCTGCGACGGTTCCTCCTGGTCAGCCCGCGAGCAGGCGAGGGCCAGCGGGAGGAGGAGCAAGGCGTGGGCGGGGACTTGGCTCATCATGGATTCGGTCCGGAGCGGTGCGCCCCGGGACCGATATCCTCTAGGGTCGCCCCACCGCAGCGCAATCCCTCTCCCCTTCTCCTGCATATGGTCCTCAAGAAGATCCTCAAGAAACTCGGCAGCCTGAAGGATCCGAGGGCCATGACGCTCGACGAATGGATCGAGAGTCACCGCCCGCGGGTCGAGCAGGATGTGGCCCGGATCGTGGACCATGTGCCTGCTGGGGGCACCTTCGTGGATGTCGGCGCCAACGTGGGCTTGTTCACGGAGACCCTGCTCAAGCACCGCCCCGGATGCAAGGCGTTCCTCTTCGAACCGGTCAAGCGCTACTTCGAGGTCTGCAGCGCCCGCTTCGCGGACAACCCCGACGTCACCGTGTTTCCCTACGCGGTCGGGCCCGAGCCCGGCCCGCACCGCATCCTCAAGGCCAAATACAACTACGGCGGCAACTCGATGGTCGAGGAGGTCGTCTATGACGACCGCGCCGTCTCCGTGACCAGCAAGGACGCGCGCTCCGACTTCGAGCCCGAGGACATCGAGGTGGTCGACTTCTCGGAGTTCGCCGTCAAGCAGGGCATCGGGGAGGTCGACTTCGTCAAGACCGACACGGAGGGCTACGACTTCGCCGTGCTGACCAGCATGCTGCCCTGGCTGCGTGAGCGAACGCAGCTGCCGTTCATCCTGTCGGAGCTGCTCTCGCGCTCCTACCACCCGTGGCCCGATCAGCAGGACGCGGTGATGCGCTCGCTGTTCGACATCGGTTATGAGGAGATGGAGCTCCCCGACGAACCCCAGGTCTTCGACCTGATCTTCGTGCCCCGCGCACAGGCCACCGACCGGTCGTGAGATCCGTGCGCCGCGTGCCCTCGTCGACAGCGTGTGACCGGACACGCTCGCCGCAGTGAGTCTGTTCGCTCGCATGCGCGGGAGCCGCTTCCTGCGCGACTCGACCGTGCTCCAAGTCGGTTCGGCGGCCAGCGGAGTCGCGTCGCTCGGCAGCGCTCTCGGGTTGGCGTGGGTGCTCGGAGGCGAGACCCTCGGCACGTTCTATCTGGCGATGGCCACGTGGTCGTTCCTCTGGTTCGCCGTGAACCTGGGCCTCCACAACACCGCGACCAACCAGATCGCCTCGGCGGCTGCACGCGGCAATAAGGCTAAGGTGGGCTCCTGGATCGCGTGGATGGCGAAGGCCTCCTTCGTAATCGGGCTCGGGACCAGCGTCGTCGCCTGGTTGGTCCTACCGCCGTTCCTCCGCGCGTTCTACGACTCCCCCGAGGCCGGCACGGCAGCAGCCGTGCTCGCCCTGACGCCGATCGCCGAGCTGCCACGCGTGGTGCTCAACTCGGCCCTGCAGGGCACGCGGCGCATGGCCGATCTGGCCCGGGTCGAGATTGGTCAGGACTTCAGCCGCGTGTGTCTGGTCGTCTTCGGCGCAATGTTCACCGGCGACGCCATCGGCGCCGCGATCGGAACGGTCGCCGGCTCGCTCGTGGGTTCGGCCCTCTCCTTCGACGCCTATCGGCGGGTCGTACCAGGCTTCGCAGAGCTTCGGCAGCGCCTGCGCGAGGTCCCGGTCACCACCGGCTTGCGGCTCGGCGTTCGCGTCGGGCTCGTGCGCAACATCGAGGCCTACGGCGTTCAGATCCTGCCGTCGATGATCATCGGCAAGTTCGGGACCGTGGAATGGGTCGCGTACCTGCGCCTCGCACAGCGCCTGACCGATGTGGCACGCATTCTGATGGGGGGCATCAACCGCACTGCCCTGTCCCACTTCAGCGGCTTGATGGGGACCCAAGCCCTCGGTCAGCTGCGCTCTGCCTACCGGCGCGCGAGCCTGTTGAGCGGCGCCCTCACGACGACCTTTCTTCTCGCCACGCTGCCGCTCGTGCCTCGGGCTCTGCAGTTCTGGCCGGGGGACTTCGCAGGCCCGGTCTGGCTCTGCTACAAGATCCTCGTGCCGGGGGTGATCATCGTCAGCTTCTCCGTGGCCAACGACACCTTCTACCTGGTGACGAACACCCTGCGCGTGGCAGTGATCTTGAACCTCGTCGTGCTCGTGTTCTGCATGCCCCTGACCGCGTACTTCGCCTGGCGCTGGCCGACGGTGGGTACGGCGATCGGCCTGTCGGTCAGCTATGCCTGGAGCTTGGCCCACGTGGCCTACGCGGCCACATGGTTCCGCAAGCACCCCGATGGGGTGGTGGACGCTCCGCCAGCACCAGCCGGACCCTCCGCCGGGTAGGCTCTGGTCCCGGAACGAGACAGCAGGCCAGCGAGCCCGTTCCCGTCAAAGAAAGCTCCTACCCCAGGCCGATAGGAGAGCCGTGACCTCCCCGCCCCTCGCACCCCGCGCGGTCCTCTGGGACCTCGACGGGACCCTCTACCATCAGAAGCCGCTGCGGCGACGCATGCTGCTCGAGCTGGCGCTGTCACCCCTGCGGGAGGGCTTCGGCGCGCGGCGCACCCTGCGACGCCTCAAGCTCTTCCGCCACGTACGCGAGGAGCTGCGCGAGCTCGGCCAGCCCACCGAGTCCCTCGATCGCCTGCAGTATTCCCGGCCGGCAGAGCGCCTGGGTGACGACGCGGCGGCGCTCGAGGCCACCGTGCTCGATTGGATGCACCGCCGCCCGTTGCGGTTCCTCGCGCCCTGCCGACGGGCGGGCCTGATCGAGGTGCTGGAGGAGCTCGACGGCGCCGGCCTGAAGCTCGGCGTGTTCTCGGACTACCCGGCCCCGGAGAAGCTCGCCGCGCTCGGGCTGAGCAGCTCCTTCAGCCTGACCCTCTGCGCGACCGACGCGGAGGTGAACGCGTTCAAGCCGCACCCGGCTGGGTTCCTGCGCGCGTGTGAGATCTGGGGCCTCCAGCCTGCCGAGGTCCTCTACGTCGGCGACCGTGATGAGGTCGACGGGGAGGGCGCGCGGGCCGCCGGCATGCCCGTCCGGATCGTGGGAGCGGGCGCAGATGACCTGGAAGGAGTGCGCGATGCAGCCTTTGGTCGAGCGTAGGCCCCTGTCGGCCGTGATCTGGCCGTACGTCCAGATCGCGCGCCCCGATCACTGGTTCAAGAACGCCTTCATGTTGCTGGGGGTGGCGCTGGCCTTCTTCTGGCGGCCAGACCTGTTCACGCTCGAGACCCTGGGCGTCCTGACCTCGGCCTTCTTCGCCACCTGCGTGATCGCCTCGAGCAACTATGTGATCAACGAGCTGCTCGACGCGGAGACCGACCGGCTGCACCCGGTCAAGTGCAACCGGCCGGCGGCCTGCGGTGAGATCGTTCCGTGGATCGCGATCCTGCTCTGGGGCTCGCTCGGCACCCTCGGGATCCTGTGGGCCTTCGCGATCAACGGCCCCTTCGGCGCCGCGGCGTTCGGGCTGTGGGTCATGGGCTGCGTCTACAACGTGCGGCCAGTGCGCTCGAAGGAGGTCCCGTTCCTCGACGTGATCACCGAATCGGTCAACAACCCGATCCGGTTGCTGCTCGGGTGGTTCGCCCTGGTTCCCGACCGGCTACCGCCGATCTCGTTGGCGCTGGCCTACTGGATGGTGGGAGCCTTCTTCATGGCCACCAAGCGCTACGCCGAGTACCGCGCCATCAACGACCCCGAGCGGGCGGCGTCCTATCGCAGCTCGTTCCGGCACTACGACGAGCAGCGCCTGCTCGCCAGCATGGTGTTCTACCTGACGGCGGGCGCCACCTTCTCGGGCATCTTCATCGTGCGCTACAAGCCCGAGCTGATCCTCTCGACGCCGATCATCGCCGGGTTCTTCGCCTACTACTTGCTGCTCGGGCAGAAGACGGACAGCCCGATGCAGAACCCGGAGAAGCTGTACCGGGAGCGGGGCTTCTTCCTCTATGCGCTCTTCACGACCTGCGTGTTCCTCGCGCTGATGTTCATCGAGATGCCCGCGCTCTACGAGGTCTTCAATGTGCGGCCCTCCACCTTCGAGCCGCTGTGGCGGATCGGATGATCCCGGCGCAGGTCGAGGACCAGCGCTCTCCGCGGCGCCGGCTGTGTCTGTTCGCGACGTTCCTCGTCGTGACGGTGGCCCTCGATCTCTGGCGTGGGGCGTTCAGCGCGGACCTGTGCGGCTGGGAGGACGAGCCCGCGCACGTGGTGACCGGGATCATGTTCCGCGACTGGATCCTGGCAGGCTGCCCCTCGCCCATGGCCTTCGCCGAGGACTACTACCTGCACTACCCCAAGGTCGCCATCGGCCAGTGGCCGCCGGTGTTCTACGGGGTGCAGGCGCTATGGACCCTCGTGTTCGGCGCGAGCACGGTCAGCCTGGTGCTGCTCATGGCCTGCCTGACCGCGGGGGTCGCGAGCCTGATCCACGCGTCGCTGCGCCATGAGTGTGGGCCAGGCGCCGCCATCTGCGCGGGGCTGCTCTGGCTCGCCCTGCCGCTGGTCCAGGCCTACGGCGCGATGGTGATGACCGAGGTCGTGCTGGCCCTGCTCTGCTTCGGCGCAGTCCTGGCCTTCGGGCGCTTCCTCGACGGGGGACGTCGGCGGGACCTGGTCTGCTTCGCCGCACTTGCGGTCCTCGCCTGCCTGACCAAGGGCAACGCGCTGGCCCTCGCGCTGCTGCCGCCCCTGGCCACGCTGCTGGCCGGTCGCTGGGATCGCTGGCGACGCCGCGACCTGTGGGTTGCGGGAGGGGCGGTCGCATTGATCGTTGCACCCTGGTACGCCCTGACCCTGGGCATCACCCAATCCACCTGGGTCGGCGGCGGTGGTCCGAGCGGCAGCTACGCCTCGGCGGCGGTGACCTTTTTCGGTCGCGAGCTCGTTCGGCTCGGCGGCTGGGCCTTCCTGGTCGCCGCTGCCTACGGAGCCGTGCGCAGCCTCGCCGTCTCAGCGGATCGTGGCCGCGTCGCGGCAGTGGTTGCCTGGCCGCCGAGCCTGCTCCTGGTGCACGGCCTCGTGCCGAGCAGCCTGGACGCTCGCCACCTGGTGCTGCTCGCCCCCGCGCTCGTGTGGCTGGGGGTGCGCGCCCTCGCGACCCACACGCCTTCCCCGCGCCGGCGCGCCGTAGCCGCGGTTGTTCTGCTGGGGGCCGTCCTCATCGAGCGCGGCGAGGTCCCGGCGAAGGCCTGGCAGGGGTACAGCGGCCTCGCGCGCGAGCTGGCCCAGGACGAGGTCCTGGACGGGCGCGCCATCCTGATCGTGAGCGACGTCTCCGGCGAGGGCGCGTTCGTCGCGGCCCTGGCTCAGGCCGGTGGGGGCGACCGCCCCGCTCATCTCGTGTTTCGCGCAAGCAAGGCCCTGGCGCGCTCCGACTGGGTCGGCCGCGACTACGAGCTGCGCTTCGAGAGCGTCGCCGAGCTCGCGACCTGGTTGGACGAGGTGCCGGTTGCTGCGATCGTCCAGGACCGCGCTCCCCTGGCACGCCAGCGCTTCCCACACCACGAACTGGTGGCTGAGGCCCTCCTGTCCTACCCGGACCGTTGGGTGCGTGAGGCACCACGCGACGTGACCAAGGATGGCGTGGAGCACCCGAGCGCGCTCGTGGTCTGGCGAAGGCGCGGTCAGGTCGAGCGGCCCGTCGGGCAGGACCTGACCTGGCTGCTGGGCCGCGAAGTGCCCCGCCAGTGACCCGGTCATTGGCCCTGCCGATGGCCCTGCCGATGGCCCTGCCGATGGCCCACCCGATGGCCCACCCGATGGCCCACCCGATGGCCCAGGCCCTGAGCCTGCGCGCCCAGGGCCTGGAATGAACGTCACCCGCGCGCGTAGGGTGTGGTCATGGCCGCCGCCGGCCCCGCCCACCCCCAGCCCGTGCCTCACCTGATCGCCTGCCACTGCTGTGGACTGGTCCAGCACGCTCCGGACCTGCCGCCACGCGGCCGGGCTCGCTGCGCGCGCTGCCGCTCGGTCGTCTCCGACCCCACGCACCGTGCCCT
>JAQBVH010000112.1 GCA_027623615.1 Planctomycetota bacterium
ATCCTCGACCCGGCCACCATCCTGCCCGAGGGCAAGACGCTGCTCTGCGTGGGCCTGGGCCACTCACGCCCGGCGACCCGGACCAGCGATGGAGCTCGGGTCGCCCGCTATGCGGCCGGGGTCGACTACCACAACCACCTTGGCCGCAGGCTGCTCAAGCTGGCCCGGCGCCTCGAGGCCGAGGGGCTCATCTCCCGGTCCCGCAAGATCGTGGACGCGGGACCCCTGCTCGAGCGCTCCCATGCCGCGGAGGCAGGCATCGGCTTCGAGTCGAAGGCCGCCAACCTCCTGCACCCCAAGTTCGGGCCCTGGTTCTTCCTGGGCGAGCTCATCCTCGATGTGGACCTGGCCCCCACCGGCCCGAGCAACCCGACTGGGGCGGCGTCATGTGGGACCTGCACCGCCTGCCTGGACATCTGCCCCACCGACGCAATCCTGGAGCCGGGTGTGGTCGATGCACGACGCTGCCTCAGCTACCAGACGATCGAGAACCGGGGCCCGATCCCCGAGGAGCTGCGCGAGGACATGGACGCGTGGGTCTTCGGGTGTGATCTGTGCTCCGAGGTTTGCCCCTGGGAGCGCCACGCCCCCGACCTGGCCAGTCGCTTCGGCACTCACCGGGCCGTGGAGTCCGACCTCGTGACCTGGATCGAGACCCCGGCCGAGACCTTCGCAGAGGACTTCCGGGGCAGCCCGCTGCAACGGGCCCGGAGGGAGGGTCTGGCACGCAACGCCGCCATCGTGCTCGGCAACCACCCCCAGGACGGTGCCCGCTCCGTTCTCCTGCGAGCCCTGTCCCTCGATCCGGCCGAGCTCGTCCGCGGCGCCGCAGCCTGGGCCCTCGGGCGAGGCTACGGTCAAGACGAGGGCACACGCGACGCCCTCGAGGCCGCCACCTCCGACCCGAGTCCCGAAGTGAGGGACGAGGCCAGGCGAGCACGCGGCCAATGTTGACCCAGCGCAACACCGGACGATTTGGTGTTGAGCGCGGGCAACACACGGCCTAAACGATCGACTTTCCTTGTCGCCGGCGCGAGCACAAAGCACTACGCCTCAAGACTTTGCGCACTTCAAGGGAACCTCGGACACAATAGGGCCATCCTATGCACGCGGCCCCCTCCCGGCCGGTTTCGAGCGACCAGCGACCTGACGGTGTTGCGATCCTTCGACATCGTCCCGCGCGGGGACGTGCCCTCCCCAGGCACAGCTCGGCTTCGAACCCTCGAACTGACAACGACTTGCGACGGTTGCGCCCCTTGGTGAGTGAGCTTGGCACCCCCCCTGCTCTCTGACCCTCACCGGCGACGATCGCCGCCCAACGAAGGACGAACCGAACATGGACACGCTCGACTACTACCAGGACAAGAAGTACTGCCCCTGCTGCCAGGGCTACGTGAACTACCTGATGAGCATCGAGCACTCGTTCTGCGTGGACTGCGGTGGCGAAGTCCGCCTCTTCTCGAAGGAAGACTGGGAGTCGTTCCACGAGGGACTGAAGACCCGCAAGCCCAAGGGTGGCCGCCCCCGCAAGAAGACCGCCGACCAGAACGATCAGCAGCGCGACCGCGAGTCTGCCTGAGACCGAACACGACGCGACGACACTCTCCCTGCGTCCCCGCCCCGGGTCGGATCCCCGATCCTCCCTGCTTCTCTCTCTTCTCTCTCTCTCCTCCGGGAGCCCGGTTTTCCAGAGCCGGGCCCTCGGCCTTTAAGCCCGGGGGTCCTCCCCGCCCGTCGGCGACGAGGTCACCGCCCGCCTGCTTGCGCGGACTGCAGCCGACGGCGCGCGAGGTCGAGCCCCGCGGTGTCACCGAGGGCACCCAGGATCCGGATTCTTTCGCGGAGCAGGTCGAGATCGAAGGGCGTGACGAGCAACTGATCGTCCACCGTGCGCAGGGCGCGGGTCGCGCTGTCGAGGCGCTCGAACCGTTCCCGCTCGCCCCCCGCGCGCTCGGCCTGCCCCAGGTCGAGGCAGAGCTGCGCCAGCAAGTAGGCCGGCCGCGGGTCGAAGGGCGCGAGCTTGCGGGCGTTCTCGGCCGCAGCCAACCACTCCTCGGGCCGGCCGTGCTCCGTATCCACCAACCAGCGCGCCAACCAGTAGGCCGCTTCGCCGTGGTTCGGGTTCGCTGCGAGCACGGCCTCGAACCCGGCCCGCGCAGCGTCGTCCTGGCCCAGTCGCCAGTTCGCGAGGGCCTGGCCGAAGCGCGCCTCCAGGTCCGCGGAGTTCGCGGCGAGGACGCGCGAGTAGTGGTCGCGCGCGAGCTCGTGGTCGCCGAGACCGTAGAGCGCATGCCCGAGCACCCGAGTGCGCCCCACATGCTCGGGCGCGTGGACCAGGAAGCGTGTCATCGCCCTGCCGGCGTCCGTGTTCCGCCGCAGCCGGAAGTACACGATCCCGAGTTGGTGCAGCGCGGCCGGAAACTCGGGGTGCGCCTCGAGCGAGACCTGGAGGTGGTGCAGGGCGAGGGCCAGGTCGCCCGCGCGGTACGCGTGGACGGCGCGGCCGTACTCGACCTTGAGGTCGTCGGGGAGGGCGTCGAGATCCTCCCAGCGCCCGCGCCAGGTGTCCTCCCCCGTGACCGGCAAGGAAGCAGGTGTGCGGGCGAGCGCGGCGCTGCGCACGTCGGCGACCGGCGCATCCTGGACTGCGACGGCCAGGGTCAGGAGCAGCGCGGCGAACTTCACCGGGGCTCCTCCACGCGCAGGCGGGGGGTGACGGGAACATCTGCGAGCACTTGCTCGCGCCCCGACGGCCACCGGACGATGACACGCTCCAACCGCGCAGCATCCCCGACTCCGAAGTGGACCTGGACCGGCCCGCTGGACTGGAAGCCGCCAGCGGTCGTCGCCGCGCGGACCCAGGTCATCCCGTTCGCGTGCACCTCCACCCGGGCGCCGTGCCCGCGGCCGGCTCCGGAACCGACGAGGTCGATCACGACACCACGTCCGCCCCCCCCATCGGCAGCGGTGCCGTGAAACACGCGCACGGGGCCTTCGACCGAGAGGGCCACGAGGTCAAGGTCCCCGTCGTGATCGAGGTCTCCGAGCACCCCCGCCCGCGAGCAGCGTGCGTGGCCCGCATCGAGAGCCTCGACCCGGAAGCCGCGTCCGCGGCGCAGGTAGAGCTGGTCGACCTGGGCGTAGCTCGTGTCCGTTCCGGGCCGGTCGGCCTCGGGGTACACGTGGCCGTTCAGGACGAACAGGTCGAGCTGGCCGTCCAGGTCGAGATCCCCGGCACCGGTCCCCCAGCCGAGGGCG
This sequence comes from Planctomycetota bacterium, assembly GCA_027623615.1. GTDB lineage: Bacteria > Planctomycetota > UBA1135 > UBA1135 > JALWOP01. The sequence continues at coordinate 3,259 of JAQBVH010000112.1, forward strand.
CGTAGGCTCGGCCCCTCGACCCCGAAGCGCAGCGCGCTCTCGCGGAAGCGCCCCGAGAGCTTCGAGGCCCGGTACAGGGCGTTCGACTCCCCGCTGAAGTTCGTCACGAACAGGTCCGGGCGTCCATCCCCATCGAGGTCGCCGCTGGCGATGCCCATGCAGGCCTGCTCGCGACCGTTGGCGTCGTGGGCGAGGCCCGCGGCGAAGCCGCCCTCCACGAACCGTCCCTCGCCATCGCCGAGCCACAGGTGGTTCGGGGTCGAGTCGTTGGCGACGAACACGTCCAGGTCACCGTCGCCCTCGACGTCCAGAATGGTCACGCCGAGGCCGAAGCCTGCGCTGTGCGTGGGCAGCGGGACGTTCGTGAAGCTCCCGTCGCCCCGGCCGATGTAGAACCGGTCGGCGATCGGAGTGAACCCCTCGGGTCCGCTCACGACCGGGTGCCCCTTCCAGCGCGCGTCGCCCGCATCCTTGGAAGGCACGCGTGCGGGGTCGAACTCCAGGTAGCCGGTCACGAACAGGTCGAGCACGTCATCCCCGTTCGCGTCGAACAGCACGGCGGAGCTGCTCCAGCCGTCGCCGGGCAGGGACGCGACCTCGTTGAAGCCTTCGCCCGTGCCGAGCAGCACACGGTCGGGACCCCACTCGGTCAGGACCAGGTCGAGCCAACCATCACCGTTCAGATCCCCGGCGGCCACGCCCATCCCCCAGCGCCCGGCGGGTAAGGCCCACTCCTGCGGTGCAGGTGCGAACCGGCCGACGCCGTCCCCGAGAAAGAGCCGCGGCGGCAGGCCGGGCTTGCCGTCGCGGACCCGCTCGACGGTCGAACCGTCGACCACGAGCAGGTCGAGGTGACCGTCGCCGTTGAAGTCGTCGAGGGCCAACCCGCCCCCGTTCACCTCTACGATCCACTGCTTGTCGACCCCGCCGCAGGTGGTCACGACGCCGGGCAGGGCTACCCGCGTCGCGTCGACCAACAGGGGCAGGTCCTGGCTCGGAGGAGGAGGGGGGAAGAACATCAGGCTGAGGACATCATCGCTGCCGGACCGAAACGAGCAAGGCGCGCCGAGGGTCCCTGGCGCGCCTTGCTCCTCGATCGTGCCGCCGGGCGAACCCAGGGCCGCCAGGTCCTGGAGCCCGGTCCTAGAGGAAGAGGACCTCGGTCCCGTCCGTGAAGTTCGAGGTGGTGCCCGGGTTCTTGTCGCGGAACCAGGCCTGGAAGTTCCAGGACTGACCAGGCAGCACCGGACCGCCGAAGGGGCTGGGGAAGTTCGCCAGGTCGAGCTGGGCGCTGAAGGTGCCACCGGCGCCGGAGCTCTGCAGCTGGCTCGAGAAGCGCAGGACCTGGCCGCCGACGCAGAGGTTGCCCTGGGAGCCGGGGGGCTGCACGAAGCCCTGGGTCATCGAGGCGATGAAGTAGCCAAACTCGTTGGCGGGCATGTCCGTGGCGGTCACGTGGAAGTCGTTGTCCGCGACGGTCGCGCTGCCGCTGGCCGCGATCGACGCCGGGCCGCCGGTCGAGTTGTCGTTGGCCGCGCAGTAGTTCACGCCGATTCCGCCGATGACCAGGTGGCCGTCCGAGACCGACTCGTTGCCGACGAAGTCCTCGAAGAACAGCTCGAAGGCGTGGGAGCACGCCCCGTCGAGGCCCGCGAACGCGGAACGATGCACCTCACCGCCGAGGCGCGTCATCGCCACCTCGGTGCCGCCGGCCGACACGGTGATCGTGCCGGTCGCGCCCGAGACAGTGGAGGTGTAGGTGTAGACGCCAGGCGTCACGAACACGCGGCTGGCCGTGCCGCCCGAGCCAGCCAGGCCGAGCATGTAGTCCCAGGGCGCCGTGGTGCTGGTCGCGTCCTGCGCGGTGGCGTCGTTGTTGACGAACTCGACCTTGTCACCGGGCCCGATCACGAGGTTGGCCGGCGCGAAGGCCCCGCCGGTGTGCATGACCGTCTCGGTCGTGCCGGTGATCTTGGCGGCCACGGCGCGCCCGGTGACGTAGTCGACGCCGTCGTCGCGCACCTGGTCCTTCACGCGGGCGAGCAGGATCGTCGACGGCGCGATGCCTGACGGCACGTTCACGTCGATGACCCGCGGCGGCACGTCGTCCGGGTCGCCCGTGTTGAGGTACAGGCGGTTCAGGAAGTTCCCGGACTCACCCTGGCCCGTGACGATGTCGTAGGCGCCGTCGTTGTCGACGTCGCCGATCGCCAGGTCGAGGGTCGAGTCGGCGACCTGCGTGATCCGGTTCGAGTTGTAGGTGAACGCGAAGCCGCCGTTGTTGCGATAGGCGCGTTCGTTGGCGCCGAGGGAGCCGACGATGACGTCGTAGTCCTCGTCGTTGTCCCAATCGATGAGCCCGATCTCGTTGTCGTCCGTGCCCTGGGACGTCGGCGCGCCCGACGTGTAGTTCAGGTTCGTCGTCTCGATCAGCTGGTTCTGCATGTGCCCTTCGTTGAAGCCGTCGAGGCTCACGAAGAACAGGTCGTGGTCCGTATCGCCGTCCAGGTCGGCGACCTCGGCCTCGTAGACGCTGCTCGAGGTGCCCGGGACCAAGTTCGAGGCGTCCGTGAACGCGCCCGTGCCGTCGTTGAGGAGCAGGTAGTGATCCTGCGCGCCGTTGTTCGCGCGGCAGAACACGAGACAGTCGATGTCCCAGTCCAGGTCCACGTCCTCGAACTGCACGTCCATGTGCGCCATCTTCAACGGCGGGAGGAAACTGCCGTCGAGGGAGAAGTTGCCGGTGCCGTCGTTGATGTAGAGGGCGGGGCGGCCACCCGGGGCGCCGAACCAGTTGCTGCCGGAGTCGCTCAGGATGACGTCCTGGTCCCCGTCGTTGTCCACGTCCGCGAACATCACGCCGGCCGAGGAGTGCAGGTTCGTGAACCCACGCGCGGCGCTCTCCATCGTGAAGAAGCCGGTGCCGTCGTTGATGTAGAGGAAGGGTACGTCCGTGTTGAAGCCGTTCGCGAAGATCGCGTCGACGAAGCCGTCACCGTTCACGTCGGCGGTGGCCACGTTTTTGGCGTTGGAGGTGCTGTTCCCCAGACGCGCGACACTCTCGTCGGTGAAGCTCAGAGTTCCGGCCGACTCCACGAACTGGTTGATCCAGAGCTTGTTCTGGCGCTTGGTGCCAGGACCGCTGAAGCCGTCGCCCTCGGCGAAGAAGATGTCGAGGTCGCCGTCCTGGTCGACATCGGCCATCTCGACGCCTTCGGTCCAGCGGGCCGTACCGGGAAACATCCCGGGCGTGTGGACGAACTGCTGAGCAGATACGGGCGCGGCGGCGGCGAACGCCAAACCGAGCGCCGAGGTGCGGATTCGGAGCATGCTGGAGAGGAGCTGAGGAGTCGGAGAGGAGGGGAGGCTCTCAAGTCTACCCGCCAATCCCGCGCCTCTGGGTAACCAGGGTGTTTCCGGTGCCACCGGGTCTTTCTCTCACCCGTCTCGACCTGAGAGCCGCTTGCCGTAGGCTTCCGAGGTGCACGATCCCGCTCACCTTCGTCGTCGCCTGGCCGACGCGCGGCTGATGTTGCTCCTGACTCCTGAGAGCTCAGCGCGTGATCCGCGCAGCCTCCTCGAGGAGCTCGAGGACCTCATCGACATCGTGCAAGTCCGTCCGAAGCCGCTCGGTGCCTCCAGGGGTCCCGCACCAGCTCGAGCCACGTTCGAGCTGGCGCTCGAGGCTCTGGACGTCCTCGGCACGGGCGCGGACGCGCCGCTCGTGATCGTGGACGACCGGGTCGACGTGGCCTGCGCTCTCTGGGAACGCGGCGTCGCCGGCGTGCACCTGGGCGCGGAGGACGCGCCGCCGCGCGTGGCCCGCGATCTGCTCGGACCCGGGCCCCTGATCGGACGGTCGACCCACACCCTGCAGGAGGTGGTGCTCGCCGGCGAGGAGCCCGTGGATTACCTCGGCTTCGGCCCCGTGAACCCCACGGCCACCAAGGGCTACGAGCGGGGCCTCGGGCCGGAGCTCGCCTGGGTCGCGAGCAGCGCCGCGCACTGCCCGCTCTTTCCGATCGGTGGCATCGACGCGACGAACGCGGACACCCTCGCCGAGGTGGGTCGCGCCGCGGTGGGTTCGGTCCTCTTGACCGCGCAGCGACCGCGCGAGGTGGCGCTCGCCCTGCGGGCGGCCCTAACTGCAGAGTGAGCGCGAAGGCTGCGGAGCAGACGTCATTGTCCTTGCACGCGACACCTGTCGTCGTAGCAGCCGGGGTCTCGCACCAGGCGCAGACACCTACCGCAGGAGCAGCATCGCGTCGCCGTAGCTGTAGAACCTGTAGCCCCGCTCGAGCGCCTCGGCGTACAGACGCAGGACCCGCTCGCGTCCGGCGAGAGCGCTCACCAGAAGCAGCAGCGTGCTCCCCGGCAGGTGGAAATTCGTCAACAGGCCGTCCACCACGCGCAGCTCGTCACCGGGCTTGAGGAACAGGCGCGTCCCCCCCGCCCCCGCCACGAGCATGCCCTCGGCGTCGACGCTGGATTCGAGCGCGCGCACTGCGGTCGTCCCCACGGCCAGCACCCGCCCCCCCGCCGCACGGCAAGCTGCGATCGCCGCGACGGTCGCCGCCGGAACGTCGTAGGCCTCCGCGTGCATCTCGTGCTCCTCGACCTCGTCGACCTGGACCGGCGAGAAGGTGCCCAGCCCGACGTGCAGCGTGACCGCGGCCCGGCGCACGCCGAGCGCTTTCAGGTCGGCGAGCAGCTCCTCGGTGAAATGTAGCCCCGCGGTCGGAGCTGCGACCGCGCCAGGATGGCTCGCATAGACGGTCTGGTAGCGGTGCCGATCGAGGTCGTCGCGGG